>CAYHZK010000187.1:0-4778 GCA_964361085.1 uncultured Planctomycetales bacterium | reverse complement strand
CGGCTATTTTGGGTTAACCGTTCCGTGATTTTGAAAAACAGAAAACAGATCACCGAGAACAGCGCGAGATTGGCAAGGTGATAGGCCGCGACATTAGCACCCAGACCTTGATGCATCAGCCATAAAAAGATATGCCCGACGGGGCGATAAAAAATATGCTGATGCGACGTAAAAAGCTGCAAAAACGATTTATTGGCAACGCCGGCCTCGTTGAAAAGAACCACATAATCATCCAGCATAAACTGCTGCGACAACCCTGTCCCATAACTGATAACGCAGAGGAGGCTCAACAGTAAAAATGGCGAGAACATTTAAGGGGCGATCCTTTTTCGCAGGTTCAAAAAATACCGTTCGATCGTATTGGTCGTCATGGCCCCTAAATAGAGAGACAGCGAGCCATAAAAAATCATAGACAATACCGCTGCGATCAACGGCCGCTGCTGCAGGGGTGGAAAAATTATCACCACATTATGCCATAGAATATGCCACAAAATAGAACACTTTATAATAATGTGGTGCCACAGATAAATCCCATAAGAATTTTTGCCCACCCAGCGCAACCGCGCACTCTCCATGAACCGGATTAAAGGAATAAAGCCCAGGAGCGCGGAGACCATCAGAAGGACGGTGGCCGTTGAGCTTGCCGTATAGTACCACCATACCAGACAGTCGTACCGAAAATAGAACGACAAAAAGATTGCGCCTCCGATCCAAAAACATACAACAGCGCACCATTCTTTCCACCGCGACGGGAGGTTTCGCAAAAAGGGTTCAATCAGCTTCAACAGGCATCCCCAAATCAAGACATCAAACCGCACATGAGACATTTGCCAAAGTATCGGAGGATCAAAAGGAGGTGTTGCCCCTTGCAAAGCGCGATAGCGCAGATAATTCCCCAAGAGGATGAGAATCACAAAAGCAACGAACAGGATATTGCGTCTCTGAGCCGGGACAGGGTTCAAAAAACAGACCAGACTTAACAGCAACGGATAGGCAAGATAAAAGTGTTCTTCAACCGCAATAGACCAAAGATGTTCCAACGGGCCAAGCGGCAGGACGTAGTTGCTGAAAAATCCCAAGTGGCTCAGGAGGGGAAGTCGGGAAACAAGGTCTTGCGGCGACAGGACACAAGCGGCAGCGACGCCGATAAAAATGATAAAAAGATAATGTGGAACGATTTTAAAAAACCGCCGGATATAGAATCTTTTCACGCGGATTTTGTCATCCAAATCATCGATCAACAGCCCCGTGATCAAAAACCCGCTGATCACAAAAAAACATCAACACCCAGAAATCCAATACCGCCCAACCGTATGATCGATGCATGAAAAACCGCGATATTCGGAAGCACAAAAATCATGTGGTGGAATAAAACCCACAGGATGGCCACCGCCCTGAATCCATCTAGAAAAAGATAATATTTTCTCCCATTTTCTTCCAAAGTATAAAAAGAATATCACCATCTTTCCGCACAAACAACTTATCAATTTTATCTTTTTCCCTTTCTCCTGTGGTAGGATAGCTTTCAAAATGAAGCCCCCGAAATTTCTCATACTCCTTCTTGTTTTTTTAAGTGGATTTCTGCTGCTGGCCCATCACGTCATCTACCAGCCGCTGCTCTCGCAGGGCGACCACGGCCGGGATCTCTACGCCTTTGCCAAAACCCTGGACGGGCATGTCCCTTACCGCGACTACTGGTGGGTTTACGGCCCCCTCATGCCGTACTACTACGGCCTGTTTTTCAAAATTTTCGGGATCGGGATCAAGAGCGCCCTTCTTGGAAAAGCCGTCCTGACCGTATTCTCCGGCGTATTCATTTTTAACGCCCTGTCGCTTTTTATTCCGCCTTTGTTCGCGTTTCTTGCGGCCATGTGGTTTTTGATGTTCAACCCGGAATTTTTTTTCACCTACAATCACGCCGGCGGGATCACCGCCCTGACGGCGATCACGTCCTGCCTCTTCCTTTATATCCAAACGCCCCGGGCCAAATATTTGTACGGGGCCCTGCTCGGCGTTCTTATCCTGGCCGTCATCAAAGTCAACTTCGGCCTCGCCGCCCTGTTTGTGACCATTGTATTCTTTCGAGTCTACGACAAAATCAACCGCGTCCCCTCGTCGCGATCCAGGAAAATCTTTGCCGTAACCGCGGCGGTTGTCACCCCGCTTTGTATTTTTCTGATCTACTACGGACTCTTATCCCGGCTGCCCGTGTACTACATCCGTCAATGCCTTCCCTATTTGAGCGGGGACCAGCCGTACCACGCCACCCTCGGAGAAACTCTCAAAAGTTTGATTCTGGCTGTTGTCTACAACATCAAGGACGGCTGGCCCAACCGTATCTTTGCCCTCGTCGTGATCGGCGCCGTCGTCCAAAGCCTCCGGCAAATCCGCTCGCGCGATGCGGAAAAAACATACCGGCAGATCATCGCCGCCTTTCTGCTGCTCGTTTTCTTTTATACGGTCAACCTCCATGAGTATTTTATGAGCGGAGTGATTTACCGAAGTTACTGGGCAGTGCCTTTCAGTTCGATGATGATCTTTCTTCTGCTGGGATTCGCGGTCTCGCGCGTCTCGCCTTCGATCCAGAGAATGCTTTTCGGCACGCTCTTCATTTTGCTTTTCATGCGCTACACGGAAGAAATCGATATGATTCGCGCAAAAAGACTGCCGGAACAACATCTTACCGTGGAACGGGGCGACGTCATCACCGACAATTCTTACGACTGGTTCACCACCGTAAACGCAACGACAGAATTCCTAAAAACCCGCCTGCCGAAAGACGAAACGTTTTTTGCCCTTCCCTACGACCCGCTTTACTATTACCTCACGGATAAAGCCAGCCCAACCCGCCAGCTGATCTTCTTTGAACACATCAACATCCCGCCGGAACAGGAACAAACGATCATCGCCGAGCTGGAGGCCAACAACGTCAACACAATCCTCATCTCCAGCCGCGCGCAATCGGGAGAACCGGGATTAGGCGTCCTGGGGGCGACCTACTGCCCGCTCCTGGGGCAATACATCACCGATCACTTCGAGCCCGTCGTCTTTTTCGGCGACTGGAAAAACCCGCCCGGCTGGGCCTGGAACCACGGCACGCAGATTTTAAAAAGAAAAAAATCCCTGTCAACAAAGATATGAAACACGATATAATAAATTCCCTCAATTCTTAAGAGGCATTCTCCATGAAAAAATTTTTCCCTCATCTGCGCGCTTACATTTTCCGGGGGCTGCTGGCGGTGATTCCACTGCTCTTGTGCGCCCTCGCCATCCAACTGCTTCTGACCCTCATTGACCAGAGGGTCCTGGGATTTCTCAGCAAGATTATCGAAGACCGCCAGGTTCCCGGCATGGGAATCTGGCTGGGCATTATCAAGGTTCCCGGCATGGGAATCGTCCTGCTCCTCATTTCCCTTTATCTTGTCGGCCTGATCGTGAGCAACTACCTGGGACGCCGCCTTTTTACCGCTTTCGAAAACATCACCCAGCGGATCCCTTTTATCAAAACGATTTACGGGGTCGGCAAACAGCTCTCCCAGGGGCTTTCCCTGGCCGACGGCGAACAGACCTTCAAAGACCCCATCCTGGTCAAGATCCGGGACAACAGCATCTGGGCCCCGGCCTTTGTCATGAGCTCAACCAAAGATCCCAAAACCAACGAAGAACTTCTCGTTGTGCTTGTTCCGACCGCGCCCAATCCGGCAACAGGATTTGTCCTTGTGGTAAAAGCGTCGGAAACGATCAGGCCCGGATGGACGGTTGAGGAATGTTTAAAAATGATTATCTCGCTGGGGATTATCTCGCCAAAAAACAAAAACGGTAATTCGTAGACGTCATCCCGAACCCTCGCGGGTGTCTGCCGTTTCGAAAATTTCAGGATGCCTGGATATTTTTGTAGTAATTGCGCCTGAAAAGGCGTATAGTACTTCTACGTCATTTAGATAGATAAGCCTACCACACCAGATCTCTTGATCTTCTTTCCTGATATCTGCCGGATTTACCAGTTATTGATCTACAAGTTTTTAAAAATATTAAGCACCCAACGAGATGTTTCTACTAAAGACACCGGATTGATCCTGGGCGAATTGTTGTCGGGATCGGTCGGAAGCGATTGGGGGCAAGGATGCAGACAGGAACGATCTCGAAATTATTTTACGATGGAGGGTACGGGAAAATTCAAACAAAGAGCGGAAAAGAGGCGCATTTTCATAACGGGTGTTTATGGGATATCCCGTTCGCGGAGTTAACGGAAGGCCTGAGAGTAGAATTTGAGATCCAACCATCATACAAGGGATATCTTGCTTTTCATGTTCGTCCGTGCGCCAAAGGGTGAATTCGGGAAAAAATAAACGTACGAGGGAGTTTGTATGTCTAAGGAAGAAGCTGTTGAAGTGGAAGGGATCGTTGTCAAAGTTTTGTCAAATGCCAGATTCTGCGTCGAGACACAAAATGGGCATCTGATCAACGCCTATCCAGCCGGGAAAATGAAAAAATTTTTTATTAAGATTTTGCCCGGGGATAAGGTGACCGTGGCCATGTCCCCTTATGATCTCCACAGGGGCAGGATAACCTTCAGGCATAAAATATAAAAATGCATGCGCGAAAAAAAAAGAAGAGGGGCCCCGTCAAAAGTTTTAAAGGAGGGCGCGTCTGCAAGAAGTTCGGCTGCAGGCAGCGTTTGAGCATTTATAATTCGGGATTATACTGCAATGTGCACAATAAAGAATTTCTGGATGAATTGATATCGTGAATCAGGGGGATGACAACAAGGATTTAAA
>CAYHZK010000186.1:0-4796 GCA_964361085.1 uncultured Planctomycetales bacterium | reverse complement strand
GTACTGACGTACGCCTCCGCGCTCACTCGAGAAATGCCTTGCATCTGGCCATTTTGCAACAGTCCCATTTATGGTTTCCTTATTTTATCTGGTGCTCATGGCATCCTCTGGCTTCTGTCAAACTTCAAACCGGTCACCCGCCTTCAGCTGATGCCCGGCGGCGAAGTTTTGGGCGGACATGGGCTTGCCGGATTCAGGGTGGACGGTTTTGACGAGAAGATGGCCGGAACCGGTGGCAACGGAAATGCCTTCTTTGGAAATGGTCACGACCTCGCCCGGCTGCGCCGGCGGGCCTGCAGCGACGACGGAGGTTTCCAGCAGCTTGAGCATCTTCTTTTTATAAAATGTATACGCCGCGGACCAGGACAGCATGCCGCGAACCAGATTGTGGATTTGCGCGGCGGGTTTTTGCCAGTCGATTTGCCCCAACTCCCGGCTGAGTTTGGGGGCAAACGTGACACTCTGTTCGTCTTGCCGCGTGAACGCGAGCGTCCCTTTTTCCAATAACGGAATAGCGCGGCAGAGGCACCGGCTGCTTAAGTCCGCCATTTTGGCGCGCAGAGTGATCGAGGTGTCGTCATCGCGGATTGGAATTTTTTCCTGCGCGATGATCTCTCCGGCGTCCATTTTGGTATTCATTCTGATGATGGAGATGCCGGTTTCAGCGTCGCCGTTGATGATCGCCCAGTTGATGGGGGCGGCCCCGCGGTATCGGGGCAAAAGCGAACCGTGAACGTTGACGGCAAAGAGGCGCGGGATTTGCAGCACCTCGGCCGGAAGGATTTTGCCGTAGGCGATCACGACAAAAAGATCGCTGTCAAACGCCTTAAGGTCGTCGAAAAAGACGCTGTCTTTCAAATTCTCCGGCTGCAAGAGAGGGATCCTGTGCTTAAGCGCGATCTCTTTGACCGGCGAAGAAAGGACTTTCAGTCCCCGACCCTGCGGACGGTCCGGCTGGGTCACGCAGGCTACGACCTCAAATCCGGCGGCCAAAAGCCCGTTTAAATTCACCGCCGCAAAATCATCACTCCCAAAAAAAATGAGTTTCATATTTTCGCTTCGCGCTTCACGAGGAACGCTTCACGCACGTTACGGATCCACATTCACCGTGACGATGATCCCTTTCTTTTTCTTAAAATCCCGGCTCACCGACGACACGGCCGCAAGGAGCCGGGGGACCGATTTGCCCTTGAGCATGATAGAGAACCGGTATTGATCGCGCAATTTTGGAATAAAATCCGGCTGGGGGTTCAGGACCTCGATATTTTGCGCATCGTGTTTTTTGATGTGTTCGTAAAGGACGCGGGCCTGTTCAAAAACCGCGTTTTCGTCACGGCCTCTTAAGCCCACGGCCGCCAGATGCCGGAATGGCGGGAGGGACAATTCCCGGCGGAGTTTGAGCTCTTCCTGATAAAATTTTTCAAAATCCATATCCCGCGCGGCCTTAAGACAGTAGCTGTCGCGGTTATGCGTTTGGACAACGACCTTCTCGCAAGCGGCTTGCCGCAGGCGCACCATGAGCGAAAACGCGCGCTGGCCCGCGCGAAAATCCAGGCGGTTCAGTTCGGCGTCGATGTCTAAAATGCCGACCAGCGCGACCGTCAGGCGATCCAGCACCCGCAGGACCGCCTGGGTCGCCACGATGATGTCGGCCGTCGAGGGCGTGGCCGCGGTTTCCTTATCGAATTTGGCAAGACGGGCCTGAGGGTAATTCCTGGCCAATTCGCTTTCGACCTTTTCGATCCCCCCGCCCGTCGAGCGCAGATAAGAACTTTTGCATTGCGGGCAGAAGGCCGGCATGGCACTCCTCCCGCCGCAGCGATGGCAAACAAGTGTTTTTGCCGAATAGAGGTAACTCAAATTCACGCGGCACCGCTCGCACTGCAGGGTGTGTCCGCATTGATTGCAGCGCGTGAGGCTGCTGAAACCCCGCCGGTTGAGAAAAAGCAGGATCTTGCCGCCGCGGGCCAGGGTTTCCTGAATGTTGTTCTGGAGGGGAAACGAAATCAAAGACCATTTTTGCGGTTTGTAATTGGCAAGATCGATGACCTGCAGGGGACTCAGGCGTTCCGGCTCAATCGCTCTGATCGCGGCTTTTTCAGTCTTGAGGTCCTGCCACAACTCGGCTGAGGGAACGGACCCGGCAAACAGGAGCCGGCATCCCGTCCGTCGGGCGCGGAACCGCGCGACCTCGCGGGCGTGATAAAACGGAGATTGTTCCTGTTTATACGCGTGATGGTCCTCGTCGATCATGACGATGAGGCCCAGACGGCGGACCGGGGCAAAGACGGCGGACCGGGTGCCGACGGCAAGCCGCGCCCTCCCTTCCCGCACGGCGATCCATCGGGCCAATTCCTCCGACGGGCTCAGCGCGCGGTCCAGGATCGTTATGATCGCGCCGGGGATTTTTTCTAAATGCCCTTTCGCCTCAGCGGCCTGATGAGCCTCGGGGACCAAAACAAGAACGCCCATATCCCGACCCAAGACCTGCGCGATCTCCTCCCGCAAAAACGGCCAGCGTCCGGTCAGTCCTTTGTCGTGGCAGAACGCGATCTCAGGCGCCCCGGCATCCCCGGCCGGGGACTCGCCGGTCTCCCGGGGCGGCGCCAGCTCCAAAAACTTTTTGCGGCGCAGGGCCGCCGGCAAACTCGTCTCGATCGCCTCACCCCACGAACAGCCGTAATACTCGGAAAACTCTTTGGTCAACTGCAGGGCCTCGCCGTCGAGCGCCGGGGCATTGTCAAGGAGGGCCAGGAGGGATTTCAGCCTGGGGAAAGCGCTCTTGGCAAGGAGTCCCGTCACGTACCCGACGGTCCGGCGCCCTCCGAATGAGACATACACCCTTTGCCCGGGAACGATCGTGTCCCGCAACTCCTCAGGGACAACATAGTCAAAAGGGCCGGGAACAGGAAGCCCGACGACAACTTGAGTGATAGTTTTTTTCATGAAGGCAGTATTCCGTACTTCGTATTTCAAACGGTTTTAAAAAATTTTTAAAAATGCGGAATACCAGATACGAACTACGAGATACGCGATACGAGACTGATAACATCCCTGACCGCGGAGGGTTTGGACAGCGTCCGGATGCGCTCTTTGGCGGACTGCAATTCCCCGGGCGATTGAAGACGATGCAGTTCTTTGGGAATATCGGCGATGGCGCAATCGCTGATGCCGACACCGTATTCCTAAGCACCTTGATATTGCCGGTCTCCTGCCCGGGAATCGCGTTAAAAAAAATCATCGGCAGCCCCCGGACCAGGGCCTCGGAAATGGACAGCCCGCCCGGCTTCGTGATCATGACATCCGCCAGCGCCATCATCTCATCCATATTGTTGACCAGGCCAAAAACCTTGACGCGTTCCCCCCCATACGCACTGAGGCGTTCCTGCAGGCTACGGTTATGTCCGCAGATCACGACCGCCTGAAAATCCCGCAAGACCCTGATGATCGCCTCGATGGGGCCGATGCCAAACGACCCCGTCGCGATCAGGACGGTCAAAAGGTCCTCTTTCAAGCCGAACCTGCGCCGCAACTCTTTGGCGTCCGCCGGCCGGGAAAATTTCTCGTCCGTCGGAATTCCCGAGACCAGAATCGCGCGGTCCGGGACGCCCATCGCCGTCAGTTTGCGTTTGGTCCACTCGCTGGCCACGGTGTAATGATCGATGCCCTTAGCCAGCCAGATGCTGTGCACGTCAAAATCCGTGATGACCGAAACGATCCGGGAGGTGATCGCGCCCTCGCGCTTCAGATAAGCCGCCACCTCGGTGGGGAAAAAATGCGTTGAAAAAATATAATCAAAATTTTCCTGCTTCAGATAACGGTGCAGCGAACCGGCGTTGATACCATTTTGAATCCGGCGGGCACAATTCACGAAAGGCCTGATCGGCCTCCAGTCCAGGAGCCCAAACAGGGTCCCCCACAGCCATCCCGCATGGGTGATCAAAAACGTATACACTCCGCTGTAAAGTTTTTTATAAAAAACGCTCGTGTGGTCAAGGGCGTCAAGGAGAACGATCTGATGAGATGTCCGGGTCTTCAACCCCCCGGCCAAGGCCTCGGCGGCCTTGCGATGCCCGGCGCCGGCGGTCGCGTAGATCACAAGGATTTTCATGCGGACATGCTGCCGCCGACGCCGTTTTTGATGATGATTTGCGTGGCGGCAAAAAGGTCTTTGACGACATAATCGGGTTGCACCTTCCATTTGCGCAGATACCGGCGGTTTTCGCGTCCGGAAAGGACAAAGATCGTCTGGCATCCGGCGTTGCGGCCCGTCGCGATGTCGGTTTCGGTATCTCCGACGAAAAAAGCCTTTTTGGCGGAATGGATCGTTTTGTTCATGAGATTCAGGGCACTGCGGATCGATCCGATCGCCGGCTTGCGGCAGCCGCAGCCCGCCTGAGACGTGTGCGTGCAGTAAAAAATTTTTTTGATTTTTCCGCCGGCCCGCGCAACCTCCCGCTTCATCTTGCCGGTGATGCGGTCGAGTTTGTTTTTACTGTAAATCCCCTTTCCCACGCCGGCCTGATTGGAGACGACAAAAACCGTATATCCGTTCTCGCGCAAGATCCGCAACGCATCCAGGGACCGGGGGACAAAATGGAAATCCTTGACCTTCGTCACATAATTCCCATTGCCCGGAAACTCGTTGATCACACCGTCTCGATCTAAAAATACGACCTTCATTTCTCAAGTTCTTGGTTGTGTTTCATCTCCCAATATTTGGCATAGCTGAGGATCTGGTAGAGCGAGGCGAAATAAGCGATCATAAACCCCACCATGCCGTCCTTAAAGCCCCT
>CAYHZK010000185.1:0-4798 GCA_964361085.1 uncultured Planctomycetales bacterium | reverse complement strand
TGGTGTGGCACGCGTTGCAATCTTTTGTAATCACTTTCCCCGAATCCGACGTGTGATTCCCGTCGTGACAGCGGAAGCAGCCCGGCGCCCACATATGCCCGATGTTATCGAGCCGGTTATCCCACCGGGTTTTCATTTCCGGGAAAAAATTGTTTTTGTACATCTCGACGGCCTGCTCAACGGCCCGGTCGATCGCCGGTTTGTTATCCCTAAAAAAGGCGCTGTGTTCCGTTTGATAATACCCGGTTAACCCGCCGGTGATTTTAGCGACGGCTTCTTCTGTTGTCGAGTAGGACGCTGAAATCAACTCCATTATCTTAGACTTTATGTTGGGAATTTCAATACTTATTTTGCCCTGATTCAGGGCCGCGTTCAGCAAAACATACGGCGGATTGAAATGGTGTGTCGGCCGGTTGTGGCAATCGAGGCAGTCCATTTTTCGGACAAGATGATCCGCAGGGGCGGTCGCCCGATACTTGGAGTCCGCGGTTGTGAAGACGGACGCCGTCCCGTCCTTCGCAACGCTTTTGACCCACGTGATCTTCTGCCGTTGTTCGTCCTCGGCCGCGTAATAAATGTCGTGATCAATGTTCATGTGGGAATGGATCCCCTCGACCCGCGTCTGGTCGCCGCCGACCCTGATGAGCATCCGCAGGTTCCAGGGTTTGGCCTTTTCGCCGGATGCCGAATAATATGTCCGGCGAATCTCACTGGCGCCGTAGAATTGGTTCGGCCAATGACAATGCTGGCATGTGTCGGTCGGCGGACGAAGATTGTGGACGGGCGTCGGGATCGGTTTGGGGTATCGTCCCTGCAAAAAATGATAGAGCTGGCGGGCGCCGGCGAGCTTGTAATGGATGTACCATTCCGGCCCCTCCCCGATGTGACATTCCACGCATTTGACGCGCGCGTGGGGCGAATGAAGATACGCCGTATACTGCGGGATCATCACGTTGTGGCATGTCACGCCGCAAAATTGAACCGATTCCGTATACGTATAGGCTTTATAAGATCCAATCGCGGTCATGATGATCAAAATGCTGGTCACACTAATAAACACGACCGCAGCGTTGCGATGGGTGGCCAGGGAAAAATCGATCTGAATTTTTTTGGGAGCCGCCTCGGCCAGGCCTTTCGCGATGCGCCGCTTTTTGATCACAGCCCCGACGGGGATGAGGATCAGGCCGAGGATCAAAAAGGGCGGCAGCAGGATATACGTGATGATCCCCAGATAAACGTTTGCGCCTTTATCGAGAAAATCGAGACCGAACAGAAAACATTCGATGATGAATACGACCAGGGCCAGCGCGACACCGCAATAGGAAACGGTGTTATAAAAAAAGTCGGAATACCTGTGCTTCACGACCGGCCCCTTGATGTCACGTTAACGGCTACCATTTGACATTGCAGTCGAGCCAAACGACATGGGCGCTGTAATTGTCGAACCCGGACATGGATTTGCTGTTGTGGTTGTAATAACCGTAGTGCGGCTCGAGGCTGACATCCGAATTCTTGGGCCGAATCGGCATGCCCAGCTCGATATTATAGGTGTGCTCGCTGACACCAAGCGGCAGGCCGATCGAGCTGAAATTGTCGAAGTTGTCCGACCACGAATACGTAAACGCCTCCGTCAAACTTATGATGTCGTTGATCGCGTAACTCGCGCTCGTCAGGATGCTGGTAAATCCGCTGTTAAATCCGGGAACCCGCGCGGATGACTGCGAGGCAGCCGGTGTCGCTGTCTTCGCGATCTGCCGCGAGAGCGACCAGTTGAGAAACAGCTGTTCCGTCGGCTGAAAAATGACGTCATAGGTAAAAATATGCGCGAGGGTTCGCGATTTTTGATGATCAAAAAGATCCTGAACCTTGGTCAGGTATTTCGTATCCACCAGTTGATAGCGGATGCCGGTCTGGACCTGATCGATCGGGATGAAGGTCAAACGGGCCGATATCTCGTCGCCCGTGATGTTCATCGTGTCAAAAAAAGCGGAATTGATCGCCCCGACGGTATCGACCTTGTTGTCGTAATCGTTGTTTTCCACTCGATGACGCAGTTGCGTTGTCATGTTGAATTTCTTGCACGGGGTATACCGGCCGCCTAAGGTGTAGACCGATTTGGTCATGTGGCTGATGGTGTCCCTCTCCCACTGCAGGACATGAGAGATGTTTTCCTGCTGTTCCCTGAGATCGTTCCTGGCCTGCCCTGTCTCGATGTCCGTATATAAGGAAAGGCGCGGGATGCCGGTGTAGCGCAGCCCGATATTCTGCCCCCAGTGGGTGCGGCTGTTTTTGTTCTGGCTGTAATCAATGGCTTCGATGATGCCGTCCGGAGCGGCGCCCACGGTCGAATTCGAGGGAGAGGCGTCGTAAGGATACGCCGAGCGGCCCTCGCGATAGGTATAATCGGCCTTGAATTTGGCGGTGAGCTGCAGCTCCTTTGTGAGCTTGTTGACAAAATTGCTGACCAGCGTGTTGGAACTGAGATCATTCTCCCCTTTCGCGTTGACGCGCGTCTTGGCGCTGCTGAAATTTTTCGGGTTGCCGCCGGCGTCGGTTTCCCTGATATTTTCCAGTTCCTCGCTTTTGATCTTGCGGAAACCATAGCCCAGGGAAACATACGATTTGTCGTCGTTAAACCATTGCTCGCCGCTTAAAAGTGTCGCCATGACCTCCGCGGACGGATTCTGGTACTGAAACCGTTTCTTTTTGTCGGCGGCAACCGATGTTGTTGAAAGATTGGTTTCTTTTTTTACCGACGCAATGTCCGTATATTCAAAGATTTGTTTTCCTTTGACGTTGAACCCCAGGATTTCCGTCTTGCCGCCCAGAGAAAAGGCGTCGGTGTGCTCGCTGATGTCCTGCGATGTGGGGGAAATATTGCGCGTGACGGACCCCTCTTTGACCGCTCCCCAGGTCAGCAGCGATTTTGTCCCGCTTTTGTTGTGGCGTTCATAGGTCAAATTGATGTCGTGGGAATCCGCAAACGCGGGAGAAAACGACACAACAAAATGACCGACATCGACGTGCAGATCATCATCGTTGAGATCGTTGACGCGGAGGGTCGTAAACCGGTCATAATACCCTCCGGTCCCGTCATAGTATTTCCGGAACGTGTCGTAATCAATCGTCAGGGCGCCCAGATTTTGCTTATTCAGAAACAGCGCGGCCCCTGCGTCGTTTTCCTGGGCCAAGGCATGGCCGTTGAACGTGAGGGAAAGGCCGTCGTCAAGTTGATAGTCGATATCCAGATCCTTAAGTCCTCCGGAATATCCGTCGGTGCTCCAGTTCAAGGCCCGGAATTTTTCGGCGTCTCCCTTGACTCCGACGTATTGTACCGGTGTCAGTGTTGCCCTGACGGTTTTGTCCGCTTCCCCGGCCCCGGCCGGGACAACCACGGCCGTCACGCACACGAAAAAAAAGAGGGTACTGATTTGAAGGTGCCAAACGTTGTTTTTCATAAGGCTCACCCTTTCCTAAAATTAATATCGTAGATGGTCGTCAAAATTCGACCCGTGCATCGCCGTATGGCAGCCGCCGCTGAAGCATGTCCCCTGGGGGAAACGGCCGCTGTGATTGGAGTCGCCGACATTGGGAAAATTCATCTGCGTGTGGCAGCGCAGGCAAAGATTGCTGTCCCGGATCACGAGCATCTTGTCATTGACCGAGCCGTGAACCTTGTGGCAACTGGTGCACCCTTCCCGGAGCGCTTCATGCTCGAAGACAAACGGGCCTTGCTGATCTTTATGACACGCCAGACAGGTTTCATTGGGGCCTTCCAGCGACGTCTCGGTCCAGGGACGCGCATCGGGGCCGTGCGAGCTGTGGCAATCGTTGCAGGTCATCTTGCCTTCCAGCACCGGGTGATGAAAGGGGAGCTTGAACTCCGCTTTCTTGTCCATGTGGCAGGTGAAACACGTTTCGGGATCCCGGCGCGGATTGAGGATGTTGTCGGTCCCTCCCCCGGCCTCCGAATGGACACTGCCGGGGCCGTGACAGGTTTCGCACCCCTGAACAACATCGCCGTTATCGGATTCGCCGGCGATGCGGGCGTGGGCCGAGAGTTCGAATTCCTTGTGCTCTTTATCGTGACATTGAACGCAGGTCTCCATGCCCACATACGAAGCCCCTGTGATCTTTGCCGGAAGTTTTTCCTGCCAGGCGGCCTCCGTCCTGCCCCCTTTTAAAAGCACGACAATCAGGGCCGCCATCCCCAGAACACAAAAAAACAGATCACGGTTTTGTTTGGGTCCCATAGTTATTTTTCCTTTGCAGTGGTATCAGGGTTTTGATCATGACGCCCGATTTCTTGAAAAATTTTAATGGCTGCCTTTTTCAGATCCTCATTGGAGAGGTCTTTCGCTTTGCCCGGCATTTTTTCCTGAATCGTTTTCCCGTAGGGATTCAGTTCATGCTGTCCGTCCTCTTTCTTCGGGAGTTTATCAATATGACAGTATGTGCAATTGGGTTTGAGATCCGGATAGACCTCCCGGTAGATTTTCATAAGCTTGGCGTCCGCGTGTCCCTGGGCGGGCGCCCCCCACGCAAACAGGAATGTCATTCCGATAAAAATTGCCGTTCGTTGTGTCATCTTTTCTCCTTACGAAGTTGCGATGTTTTACTTCCGAGCATATCACGAACATCAAAAAATCAACAGCAATGCGTGAACGAATAATGCGTGATGTTGTGAATCAGCGCATTTTTTTCCCCGGCCTGCAGTTCGCGCTGAATGCTGTTGTACACGCTTTGCTCCTCAAGCTGAATATGACTGCGCATCTGGCAGATCAGGTAAATCCCTTTA
>CAYHZK010000184.1:0-4813 GCA_964361085.1 uncultured Planctomycetales bacterium | reverse complement strand
TACGGGTAACCGATGTCCTGATACTTTTGGGTAACCGATGTATAGATATATGTCATCTACAAAGGCCCATTTATCCACACTGTCTAAGAAAAAGATGGTGCGCTCAATCACAAACGACAAGGATAAGCTGTAAGGATCGTGAGCCTGTTTTCCGTATTTCTTAATATGTTCTTCTTTATTAATACCAACTCCTATGATCGTATAATCACACCCGCTCAAAACTGCGTTCAAATCTTTATAAAAGGCCTCTTTCAGTTTTAAATCAAATAAAATTTGAAAAGCGCCTTCACATTTTCGGATATCGCGAGAATGCAAAACGACATCGAGCGTTTTGAAATACTTGACCTTTAACACATCAATACGGTCTTTAACTTCACAAAGAGATTTTTCACTAAAGAGGCAACCACATAAAAGAAATAGAGGAAAATTCTTATCAATATAGGTAAGGCCATGATCTCCGGTTTCATCCAAAAACAAATGATATTTCATAACATCCACCAGATTAGGTTTACCCTTCTTACATTTTTGGAATTTTCCTACTTTTAATTTCGCACCTTGCGGACGGCCTTCAGCCAGCCGCTGTAAAGATCTTTGGCATCGTGAGGATTCATCCGCGGGACAAACGTTTTTTCGGGATGCCGCATGCTTTGCAAATCGTTTTTATCCCAGAGCCCGACGGTCACGCCTGCCAAAAGCGCCGCACCGCGGGCCGTGGTCTCAATGATCTTCGGGCGCAGGATCCGGCATTGCAGCATATCCGCCTGAAACTGCATCAGAAAATCATTCCGGCACGCCCCGCCGTCGACATTCAATTCCGGAATCGTCCGGTCAAACTCCTGCTGCATCAGATCAAAGACATCCTTTGTTTGATACGCAATCGATTCCAGCGCCGCACGGACAAGATGCTGGACATTCGCCCCCCGCGTCAGACCGGTGATCAAACCGCGCGCGCTGCTGTCCCAATACGGCGCGCCCAGCCCCGTGAACGCCGGCACAACATAAACGCCGTGAGTATCCGCGACCCCCTTCGCCATGACCTCGGACTCCGCGGAATCTTTCAGCACCTTCAATTCGTCCCGCAGCCACTGCACGACAGCGCCGGCGATAAAGATCGATCCTTCCAGGGCATAAACCGGATTTCCCGTCCCGTCGCAGGCGACCGTCGAGATCAGTCCCTTACGGGAATGAATGAGTTTTTCTCCCGTGTTTAAAACCAGAAAGCATCCCGTCCCGTACGTGTTCTTCACCGTGCCGGGATGGTGGCATCCCTGGCCGTAAAGCGCGGCCTGCTGATCGCCCATCACGGCCGCGATCGGTGTCCCCGCGCTGAGTCCCGCGATGTCCGGAGCGGTTTTTCCGAAAACGGCTCCCGACTTTTGGGCCGACGGCAGAATCTCCGACGGGATGTCCAGGGCCTTGAGCAGTTCCGGATCCCACTGGTGGTTTCTGATATTGAAAATCATGGTCCGCGAGGCGTTGGTCAAATCGGTCATGTGAGACCGTCCGCCGGTGAGTTTCCAGATGAGCCAGCTGTCGATCGTGCCGAAACACAGCTCGCCCTTTAGCGCCCGGCGGCGCGCGCCCTTGACGTTGTCCAAGAGCCATTTGATTTTGGTGCCCGAAAAGTACGGATCCAAAACCAGCCCGGTCTTCCGCCGGATGACCGGGGCCAGGGCTCGCAGTTTTTTGCTCTCGCATAACGCGGCGGTGCGGCGACACTGCCAGACGACAGCGCGGCTGACAGGGCGCGACGTGCGGCGGTCCCAGAGGACGGTGGTTTCCCGTTGATTGGTGATGCCGACGGCGGAAATGTCTTTCGGCGCGATCCCGGCCTCTTTGACGGCCCGGCGGATCACCGCGACACAGGACTGCCAGATCTCCTCGGCGTCGTGCTCGACCCAGCCGGGTCGTGGATAATACTGCGGAAATTCCTGATAAGCGCTGGCGACAACCTCGGCCTTCCGGTTAAAAAGAAAGGCCCGCGACCCCGTCGTGCCCTGATCAATGGCCAGGATAAATGGATTCATAAGGCAAAAACCATATGCACCTTGGAGACCAAAAGCGGCACCGCCGGGGGGAGAAGAAAAAACCGGTATTTTTTGTACACCCCGGGATTGACAATCCGGTATAAAGCCAGATTTTTGTCTCCCTGATTGCGCCTTGCCGCGCGGACATTCAAATCGACCCATCGCTTGTCGTCCTTCTCGCCCTGAACGCGGAAGGCGACGGGCAGGGCATATTTATTTTTCAAAGTGTAGACACCCCACGTGAATGACCTGATCATCCGGGGCTGGTCCTGAAATTCGATTTGAAGCCATGCGGGTTCCGGCGCAGGTTTAACAAGCCAGAACGGGACTCGCTGCCGGGCGAACTGTTCTTGAAACAAGAAATAAACACCAAACTCCTGAAAAACGGCAACATGATTGTGTTGATTCGACGAGGTCGTCACGAGGGCCAACGGTTTATCGGTGCCGGCACGCATAGATTTGCGCGAGGCTGCCCGGGCCTCATTGACGTCGATGACAAGCGTGTGGGGATCAAAAAAAACGATATTGCCGTCATCAAGACTCACCGGGATCTGCGGCAGTCCCCTGACCTTCAGAGTCTCATCGACGATGGGCGTCGCCATGTCGGGATAATTTATCATATAACCGAATTCAAAAGGCATGCTGCGCTCTAAAAGCGTTTTCCCTTTGTCTGTCGGGACCGTAACGACAAGGATCCGGTCGACGTCTTTAAAATCCGCTGCGAGGATTTTCTGCTGGATGATGTTGAGTTCACTGTGATAATTTTCGGCGGCGGCGCTGACATTGAAAAAAGCCATCCCTCCGCTTGCCAGGATCATGCCGACAACCAAGGTCTTAACCGCCATCCCGGCCTTGCTTTCCTTTAAGGAATCGGCGCACTTCCGCCACAATCCCCACTGGACCATCAGAAGCAGCGTCGCCGCCGGAAAAATCACCCGGTACCCGATCAACTTGAAACATCCTTTGGCTAACAAGGCCGGCGCATTGACCATCACGAAAAAAAGGATGCCCATCGACATCAGAAAAACCAATTCAACGGCACGGGATTTCGATTCCGCGGCGGATTCGCGCTTTCGACAGCAAAGGATGCCGAGGCTCAACGCGATCATCATTCCATTCACCATCGCGCCGATGTGTCCGAATGCGGTATGCCAGACTCCGCCTAAGGACACAAGGAATGTCTCGATCAACAACTGGCTTTTCTGCCAAAGGCTTAACGTCATTCTGAAATCATAAGGTGTCCCGCCCATAGGATGCGGTGCGGTCATGGGCGGGGCGTGAGGAATAAAAAAAAGGCGTTGGCTCCAAAATAGACCGCCATGCAAGCGCCAAAAAAAACCAGGTCGCGGACGACAATCTTGAATGCCTGCGCCCGTGCCCTCTGATGTGAAAAGAAGACGTAAGCAAACGTGCAGACAAAGACAAAAATCCCGTTGATCGGATAGTTGAACAGGGCTACCCAAAAAAGGAGCGCGGAAAGGGCCGTAAGAACCGCGGCCCTGAGCTTGTGTCCTGCGCTGCTCCCTCTCCCGTTTCGCCAGGCCGCATCAAAGACCAGATAAGAGCTCAACGAAAAAAATAGCGTAAAATACCCCGGCAAAAAATGACAGGCCCAAAGCCCATAAATCTCGCTGGACGGGAGCATCACCATTCCCATAACGATGGCTGCGGACCAAAATGCCTCCAGCCCGATCCCCCGCCGGAGGAAACGATAAAAAAGGCCGGCGAACCCCATCATAAACGCCCAGGAAATCCACCGGGCGATTTTCAAATCCGCGATCCTGTTGATACACCATCCTTGAACATTGATCAGCACGGATTGCAACGGCCGGCCCACAATGTACAAATGCTCGGCCTCAACGAACGGTTTGCGGTCCTGAAAATTCCCCGGCAAAAAACGATAATCATTGTGCATGCCGTAATCCGTGATCAACGCCGGGAGATAAACCAGCAGCGGGAGGGCCAGGAATGCGATGGGAGAAAGAATAGGCCGTACGGTTTTCATGGGCATGGGCTTTTTAAGAAAACCTTTTGACCTCCTTGATGATGTAGCGTGGCCGGCCCCTGGTATTTTTATAGATTTTTAGGATATACAGCCCTAAGATCCCAACGGCTGTCATGAGCGTGGCCCAGCAAAAGACGAGTAAGGTCGTCGGGGCACGAAGGACTCCCATGAGGACCGCGAGCGTCATCCCCATAAGGCCCGTTAACAGGATCCAATAAACCGGCAGATCGGAAAACGACGTCACGCCGTTGAGAAATACGGTCCAGGCCTTTTTGCCGAACAACGGGACCTTCTTTTGCCCCCCGACCCGCGGGGGCATGTCGTATTCAACATAGGCCTGCTTAATCCTATCCAGGGGATCAATCCCCGCAGATAGGGTTCCGCCTCGGGGAGATTCAGCAGATGCTGGGCCACATTCCGGGACAAGAGTTTGAATTCCCCGGCGTCGTACGGAATCTTTGTCTCGGCCAGCCAGCCGATGATGCGATAAGCAAAAAATGCCGCCAGGTTTTTTAAAGGATGCTCGCCGACTCTTTTGCTCCTGATGGAATGAACGATCTCAGCCCCTGCCCTGAAATGCTCCAGCATCGCGGGAACGACTTGAGGCGGATCCTGCATATCGGTATACATCAAAATAACCGCCTCTCCCCCGGCGACACTGATCCCCGCCAGAAAAGACTCCTCCACGCCAAAACGGCGCGACATATTCACCAAAACAATCCGGTTTTTTTTATCCCCCGAGGCCTCACGGGCGATCACGTCAGCGGATTTATCCGTCGAG
>CAYHZK010000183.1:0-4830 GCA_964361085.1 uncultured Planctomycetales bacterium | reverse complement strand
TTTCGCGTTTGGATGAGATGCAACGAAGCAGATCGCCAAACGCGAAAGTCCTAAATTTGAAATATTTCTGCTTGACGAATAAATTCGTTAGTGGGAAACTAACTCGGGATGAAAAGGATGCATAAAAAGATAATCAGTGTGCTGTTGCCCGCCCCGCTTTTGTTTGCAATCACCTTTTGTTGTTGTCTGGATGTCTCTGCTGATGAACCCCCACCGACATTTTCAACCGAACATCACCAGAAAACACATGAATTAGAGAAGGCTGATCATTCCGAACATCAGAATCACTCCCATGGAGAAGGTCAGGAATGTTTTTGCCCCAAGCATTTGAGTTTTCTTTCCGCGCAATCCGCTGATGCCGTTCTTGTCTCAGCAAGCCCAATGTTGGCCAAAAGTTTTATGGCTAACCTCCGGTTCGAAAACATCGTTTTCCTCGCCGCATTGTCAAATCACTCGCAGGGCCCTCCACGGGAAGATCATCCGGATCGTGTCTCTCTTCCCGTCTACTTGAAGATCTCCAATCTCCGTATTTAAATCAAATCTAAAAATTTGACCTTAGATCTGAAAGGCCAAGGGTATTTGCCTTTGGTCAAGAAAGGTTCTGGGGGCGGGTGTCTTTTTGCGCGCATTGCCGTTTTAAAATATCTGCTTAAGCTTTTTTCATTCTCAAAGACGATGTGAGTCTAAAGGAAAAAATCAAAATGCGAAGAACACAAGCAACGATTTTTCTAATTCTCGTCGGGACTGTATCGGGCTGCGCTTCTGTCGCAACCAAACGAGAATTGAATGATGTGCAAGGCAACATTGAACAGCGGACACAGAAGACGCTGGACTGGAGTTTTAGTTCCAACGATGAGGAGATCATCCGGCAAAAGATACACAATGCCCTTCAAAATTATTTAACGGTGGATACTGCCGTCGAGGTCGCCCTTATGAACAATCCTTCCCTGCAGGCTTCTTTTGAAGAATTGGGAATTGCCAAAGCGGATGTGATCCAGGCCGGGTTGCTTAAAAACCCTTCTTTGCATGGCTTTATTCGCCGCCCCAGTCATGACGGCGCGGCAAACAGGGAATTTGAGGTCAAACAGGATATCCTGAGTATGTTAACGCTGCCTTTGCGCAGGACGATGGCCGGTCAACAATTGGAACAGATGAAATACCGCGTCGGCCAGGCTGTCCTTAAACTGGATGGCGAAGTGAGGGCGGGTTATTACACATTTCAGTCGGCCAGGCAGATGTACACGATGCAGGGGAAAATTTTGAAAGCGGCTCAATCCGCTGTGGAGTTGGCCGAGCGTCAGCGTGACGCCGGGAATATCAATGATCTTGTTTTAAGCGGTCATCAGATGGCCCTTTATCAGGTTAAGATGGAATTGACACAACAGGAGGCGGAAGTTATCGAGGCGCGTGAGAATCTGGCCCGGCTGATGGGTCTGTCCGGAGACGACACTTCCTGGGATGTTCCGGACGATTTGCCGTATGTTTCGAAAGAAGAGCCGTCTTTAAAAGAATTAGAGGCAAAGGCCTTAGCCATGAATTTTGATTTGGCCGCGGCGAGGCAAGAAATTAAGGTCATGCAAAAAGCCGTTTCCGTCAGCCGCGTGGGAATGATTCCTGATCTTCAGGCCGGCTTCAATACTGAGAAAGAATCCGACGGAGGGAAACTCTCTGGCCCTGTTTTTGAGGTTGAGGTGCCTTTGTTCGATCAAAAGCAGAGTTCGGTTGCTCGCGCCAAGGCGCAATTGCGGCAAAGCGAGCAACGGCTAAAGGCTTTGGAGGATGAAATCCTGGCCGCGGTGCGTTCAAAGTACGCAAAACTTATGGCCGCGAAGAATTTGGTTGAAACTTATCAAGACACGGTCATTCCCCTTCATGCCCGATTTATTGATTCTCTGCAGAAGCATTACAACTACATGCTTGTCGGTATTTATGACCTGCTGGACGCCAAAAAGGAAGAGGTTGCGGCAATTCATAAATTTCTGGAAAACCTGAAAGAGTATTGGGTTATTCGCTCGGAGCTGGAAAGTCTCACCGGCGAGAGATTCACCTTTATTCCGGAAGAAAGCAGGGAGTCCTCAACAATGCAGAAAGATCAAGCCGATATGGAACACAGGAATCATCAAAATCAGGGAGGCAAGTCATGATGAAGAAATTTTTAATCTTAACAACGGCTGTGTTTTTATTTTCGACGGCAGGACATCAGTTGTCTTTTGCGGAGATGCCGTCGTCAGCCGGTGTCAATTCGAAAGACTTGCCGTATACGCCTGTCGTTACTCTGAACGGCTCGACCCTTCCCTGGAAAATGGCGGATGGCGTCAAGGAATTTCATCTTACGGCTGAAGAGGTTGAGTGGGAGATGGCCCCGGGAATGAAGATCAAGGCCTGGGGTTACAACGGGCAGACTCCGGGGCCCACCATTGAAGCGGTCGAAGGCGACAGGGTCCGCATCCTTGTGACCAACAAACTCCCGGAGCCCACCGCCGTGCACTGGCACGGCCTGATCCTTCCCAGCGGCATGGACGGCGTTCAGGGGCTTACTCAAAAACCCATCATGCCTGGGGAAACCTTTGCCTACGAATTCACACTCCAGCAACACGGCACCCAGATGTATCACTCTCACGGCGACGAGATGGTGCAGATCGGCCTCGGCACCATGGGGTTTTTCATTATTCACCCCAAAACCAGAAATCCAAAAATCGACAGAGATTACGCGATTTTTTTAAATGAATGGTTCGTCGAACCCGGCACCTTCCGTCCGGATCCCAATGTGATGACCGACTTCAATATTTTTACATTTAACAGCCGCGCGTTTCCCGGTACGGCTCCGCTGTTGGCCAGACCCGGCGAGCGGGTGCGTGTGCGCATCGGGCATGTCGGGCAGGATTTTCACGCCATCCACATGCACGGACATACTTTTAAAACCGTTGCGACAGACGGAGGCGACATCCCGGAATCCGCTCAGTGGCCTGAAACAACCGTGGCCATTGGCCCGGGCCAAACCCGTGATTATGAATTTATCGCAATCCCCGGCGACTGGGCGCTGCACTGCCATCTCCGGCACCATCCGATGAACGCGATGGGGCACGACGTTCCAAACGTGATCGGCGTCAGCCAGGACGGGATAGAGGCTGCCGTCCGTGATCTTTTACCGGGCTACATGGCGATGGGTGAAAAGGGGATGCACGAGCACCTTGAACATTCCGGGCACATGAAAGGTCCTGAAAATACGTTGCCCATGATGGGAGGAGACGGACCCTTTGGCCCGGTTGGAATGGGCGGGATGTTCACGATCCTGAAAGTTCACGACGATATCCCGGATTTTAAAACAGCGGAGGAATACACAAAACAGGTGAAACTCCCCGGCGATTTTGGGTGGTACAATAATCCGCCGGGAACGGTGGCGGATCTCGCGCCCGGGTATGAAAATCAACCAGGCAAGGAGGGCATGGTCTATACCTGCCCGATGCATCCGCAAGTGCGCCGGCCGCAGCCGGGGAAATGCCCTGAATGCGGCATGAATTTGAAGCCGGCGGCGGAAGATGCCCGGGAACATCAACATCAACATTAACAGGAGGATCGTCATGAAAAAGAAATTGTTTGTCTCTGGTCTTTTCGTTTTGCTGTTGGGTTTGTCGGCGTCTCGTGCGATGGCCTGCAATTGCGGTAAAAAAGCTGATGGCAATCAGGCCTCATCGTGTCAATCACAATGCGCGAGCGGGTGCGGTGAACAATCGGCGTGTTCGGACGGCAGCTTCCAATTAGCTCAAGGGATGACACAGGATGAAAACAAGGAGGGCGAATTGAAACCTGTTGAGGTCGGCAATAAGATCTGCCCGGTGAGCGGACAAAAGGTCGGAGAAATGGGGGAGGTTGTTAAGTATGAGTACAACGGCAAAGTTTATAACCTCTGCTGCAAAATGTGCGCGAAGGATTTTAAAAAAGACCCCGAAAAATACAGCAAGACAGCTGAGGAGGAAGTGAAGCAACAGGAAGATCACGCTGACCATGATAAAAAGCCCGTTGAAGGGCAGGAGCATCAGGGTGACGGACATCACCATGACCAGAATCCTTAACATGAGGCGAATCCCATGAAGACATTTTTACAGACAATAGGGATGGCTGTTGTTCTGTTTTTCTATGGTTATTTATTATCAACGGCGGGACATGATCATGCGGCGCACCAACACTCAGCCGCTGATTTGGAAACCGAACAAGCGGATAATCATCACAATAGCGGGCATGATCACAACCATCATTGATGATTAAGGGGGGACATATGTTTGAATTTCTGCAACCTGTCCATCCCAAGGTCGTGCATTTTCCGGTAGCGCTTTTTATCACGGCCGTGGGACTGGAAGCGTTCAGCTGGGCGACAAGGAAACATTTTTTTCATCAATGCGCGGTTTGTCTTTACGTGGTTGCGGCTTTGATGACACCGCTCATTGTCAGAACGGGTTTGTGGGAAGCGGAAAGACTGCGCCTCAGTCACCCGCTTTTGGATCAGCATCAGAAATACGCTTTATGGACAATGTGGGTGTCGCTCATGTCTTTACCGGTTTTGTGGTTTCTTTTTCAAAAATACCCGAAGGCCTTGCGCGGCGTGTTTGCTGCATGTTTAATCGCGGTCGCCGTCGTTGTAACATTCACGGGGGATAAGGGCGGGAAAATGGTTTACGAATACGGGGTTGGAGTTGAGCCGTGATAAGGAGATGATGCCAATGCGGATTTCAGGAAAGAGGATGCCGGTGGTGTTAACGATTCTTTTAATGAACCAAAGCCCCATATTGGGCCTTAACAGTGTCTACGGTCAATCCGAGCACTCTGCTCATA
>CAYHZK010000182.1:0-4838 GCA_964361085.1 uncultured Planctomycetales bacterium | reverse complement strand
CGTCCCGCGCCCCCAACCCCGCCGGCTGGGCCCCCGATTTTAAAATCCGCCGCCAGAGTTCCGGCGTCTTTTCCCACGGAAAATAAATTTCAAATCCCAGTTCCCCCGTGTATCCCGTGCGGCTGACAATGACGCGCTCTCCCAAAACGTCAAATTCATCGAACGCATAATACTGCAACCGTTCGATCCCTTTAACCCAATCCTTGAGAATCTCCCGGGACCGCGGCCCCTGGATATCCAATTTCCCGATCTGCGAAGACCTGTTGGAAAAGTTTGCCGGCGCGACATGCCGGGCCGCCTGTACGGCGTCTTTATCGGTCGTCGCACCGTTCACGACGAGCATCCATCGTTCCTGCGCAAGGCGGTAAACGATAAGATCGTCGATGACGCCGCCGTTGTCATTGAGCATCAAACCATAACGGCAGGTCTTGACCGCCATATCTTTTAACGGCTGGGTGACAAGAAAATCCAGCCCGCAACGGTCGACATCGCCATCAATGAAAAATTCGCCCATGTGAGAGGTGTCAAAAACCGACACAGCCCGTCGGGTGGCATGATATTCGGATAAGATCCCCTGATATTGCAGAGGCATGTGCCATCCGCCAAAAGGAACCATCTTGGCGCCTGAAGACACATGATCGTTATCAAGAGGAGTTTGCTTGAGGGCTGTTTCGGCTAACATAACGGCCCTATGATATATAAATCCGAAAAAATTGTAAAGCGAATTCCCGATTTTTGCGATTTTTATCCGCGCTGCCCGCATATCGACAGGATTTGATCACACCGTATCGTTCAAGGAAAGGCTTAAGAAGGGCTCTCGCCGGATTCGTGATAGCGAGAATCCCGCAAAGAAGACCTCTCTTCGCCCCCCTCGCGCCGGTCGGCGGTCCAATTGATCAGATAAACCGCGGAAAATATAAAAAAACAAACGCTGTAGATGACAAAAATGGTGCTGGAATGAATCACCCTTCCGGAATATCCCCGGAGGATTTGCAAACACACATACCCCAAAATCGGCAGATACGAAAGAACGGCGGCGCCGAAAAGGACAATCACAACTGAGGACAGGATTTCCCCGGCCGGGACGAGCAGTTGATTGCTCCGCAACCAGTGAAAAATAAAAAAAATCGAAAAGATCAGGACCCCCGCCCCGTAAACCTTGTAAATCCCCGTCAAGCAGACTCCCTCTTCTTTATAGCGCCAAGGATTTTTTAAGGCCAGATAGATCGCCATGGGCAAATACGTTAAAACCGACCCCCCAAAAATCAAGACCGACAGCGTCGACAAAATATCAAACGGATTGACCCCCGCCGTCTCTTGTTTGCAATTCATGACATAGACCCCGGAGAGAAAGGCCAGGGAAACTCCGTATATGATCAGGATCACCGTGAGGCGGGATTTTTTATTTTTCTGGAGTTCTCCTTCATCCCCCAGAATAAAAATGCCTCTTTCACGGATCTGCTCGGCGCGGTAAATGGGGGGATTTTTGACCAGGAGATAAAACGTGACGGGGATAAAAGCCAGGACAGCAGACCAAAACGATACGATAAAAACAGCACTGAGAATCGACATGGGGCCTTTCCTGAGGTCAAGACGCCGGTTTACAACCGTCCCAGCAACGCCTTAACCTTTGCCAACAACCGCTGCCCTTCTTCATTCATCACAAAAAGTTCATGTTGTTGTCCCAGGATTTCCTTAACCAGTGATCTGCCGATATTGTCATAAATGATGATCGGCGTTTTCAAGAGCTGCGGCATCTCCTTGAGGCGAATGGCCAGGGCCTCCATATTGTCATCCCCAAGGAAGTGCTTCAGGATAACCAAATCCACATGGGCGCCCTCCGCGGCTTTAAGACACTCCTGGGCTGTGGTGGCGAGGTGGATCGCGCAATGATATCCCTCCAAAACGGTTTTCAACTCGCGATAAAGAACAGGATCATTCTCGAGGACGATAACCCTGTTGCGTTGTTCATCGGACGGGATGATGCGGTGCCCGGACATTTTTTTGCCTGCCGCGACGGCATCGTCTCCGGCGCGATTGCGGTTCGGCGTTACGTTTCTCTGTTCCGGGGAGGAACTCACATCAAAGATCCCATCGTTCAGCAGGGATTGCACCTCATTCGAAATTTTGATATCTATCCCCGCGGACGGCTTTGATGCCGGCCGGGCATGGCCCCGTCTTCTTGTCGCCTCGTCGATCGCGGAAATCAACTGCTCGATCTCAAAGGGTTTGGGCATAAATCCCTCAATCTTGGAATCGGCAAAGAGGGTGTTCCATATCATCATATTGGTGCGGGCGGTCAAGACAAAAACAGGATACCGGGGATTCGAGTGTTCATCACAGATATTTTGAAAAAACTCAATCCCGCCCATATTGGGCATATTCATGTCCAAAACGATAAGGTCGGGCTTCACGGTCTTCAACCGTTCCAATCCTGCACGCCCGTCCGGAGCCGTGTCGACCCGGAAACCCCTGGCCCGGAGCTGAAACCCGATCATGTCGACCAGATCCTGCTCATCGTCAATCAGCAAAATCAATTTCTGTTCGCTCATACCCCCATCCTCGCCCGTTGTTCGCACGCCTTCGTCCGCGGCCCCGAAATACAGATGGAGCTTATAATTCTTGTCTCCGCTCCTGAATCGGCAAGATAAAATGAAAACAGCTCCCCTTGCCCTCCTCGGACGTTATCCAGATTCTTCCCCCATGCTGCTTGATAATCTCGTGGCAGATCGCCAATCCCAGCCCGGTCCCGCCGGTTTTGCGCATCGCGGGATCGCCCAACTGCTGAAATTTTTTGAATAGCTTCGGGATATCCTCCTGACTGATTCCGCCGCCGGTATCCTCAACACAAACCTCCACGTGATTAGCTTCTTTATTGTTCCTTGTCTTTAAGGTCACACCGCCCTGTTCCGTAAACTTAATGGCATTGCTGATCAAATTGCTCAAAACCTGGTGCATTTTATCGACGTCCAGCGGGACCGGGGAGATATCCTCCGCCAACTCTGTTCTCATAAAAAGCCCTTTCTTTTGGGCTACGGCCTGCTGGATGTCGGCGATCTCAAGGGTGATAGCGTTGATGTCCCTGATCTCAAAATTCAACTGTGTTTTGCCGGCCTCCAGTTTGGAAAGATCCAGAATATCGTTAATCAACCGGGTGAGACGATCGACGTTATTTCTGGCTTTATCAAGAAAATTCTTTTGATCCGGATTCAATTGCCCCGGCGTTCCGCTGACCACAATATCAATCGCCGTCTTGATCGAAGCCAGCGGGGTGCGCAGTTCATGAGAAACCGTCGAAGTGAATTCTTTTTGCGTCTCATAGAGCCCATTCAATTTTCTGTTTGCGACCTCCAGCTCTTCGTTCTTGCGCTTTGTCATCTCAAACAGATGGCGGTTCTCCATGATCAAATCATAATGCTGGATGGCCTGATGGATGGTGTTCTTAAGCTCATTGCCGTTCCACGGTTTATTGATGAAACGGTAGACTCCGCCGATATTAATAGCGCCCTCGGCGGCGGAAATATCGGCATACCCCGTAAAGAGGATGCGCACAACATCCGGGAATTTCCCCTTCACTTGACCGAGAAACTCAACCCCGGAAATGCCGGGCATGCGTTCATCGCTGAAAACAACCTTGATGTTTTCTTTGGAAATGATATCCAGGGCCTGACCGGCGTCGCTTGTTGTGGCAATCCCGAAGGGCTCGCTCATGAGCAGCCGTTTTAAAGAATTCAGGATATTCTCCTCATCATCGAGAAATAAGACATTGACTTCTTTCATGGATTTCTCCCTTCGCCTGATCACGCCGGACCATTCTTCGTTACGAATGGCTGTAAGCTCCCGTCGTCCGGATATTCAGCAACTTTTCCATCCTGGATTTCAAGTCCTGATTGTCGAAAGGCTTGGCGAGATATTCGTCGGCGCCGAGCTTAAGGATCCTTTTCTCCCCCGCCCCGTCCAAGATCCCGGAAATCGCCAGAATCCTGACCGCTTTGTTGGCGGGATCTTTGCGAATATGGGCGCACACCTCGTAGCCGTCTACCCCCGGCATCTGGATATCCAGGATCACCATATCGGGTTTGAAGGCAAAAAATTTCCGCCCCGCGTCAAATCCGTCATAGGCGACGTCAATTTCATAGTGATTCTGCGTCATCAGGATCCGCTTGATGGTCTGAACGATGTTTTTGTCGTCGTCGACAATTAAAACCCGCTTTTTCCCGGTATAGAATGACAGGTCGGGAGGAACAGGCATGTTGTAAACGTTGAGAAAATCCAGAAAATCTTTGACCTCAACCCGGCTGTGCTTCCCTGGAGTCCGATAGGCCTTCAGTTTACCCGCATCAACCCATTTGAGAACGGCGCGATGGGTGACGTGGCAATACCCGGCAATCTCTCCCGTTGTCAGAGGTCTTTGCGTCATCAGACGGCGGCCCTTTCAAGCGTGGTTTTTATTCTTTCCAGCAAATCGTTAATCTCAAAAGGCTTGGCGATGACGGGATATTTTTTACCGTCGATCAGCAGCTCTTCCTCCCGGGATGACTCCGTTTCTCCCGATAAAAGCGCTGTTAAAAATATGACCGGGATATCCTTGATCACAGGATCTTCTTTAAAAAATTTAACGGCCTCCGGGCCATCCATCCCCGGCAGCAGAATATCGAGAAGGATCAAATCCGGCTTTTGCTGTTTTGCCGTGCCGAACCCCTCCCTGGGATCATAAGAAACCAAAACATCATATCCGGCATTCTTAAGGACTACGCTGGTCAAGTCGGCAAGATCGCGGTCGTCATCAATAATCAAAATCTTTTTCATGAATACCCCCTGTTCTCATATTTTCATTT
>CAYHZK010000181.1:0-4883 GCA_964361085.1 uncultured Planctomycetales bacterium | reverse complement strand
GTCCTGGCCCTTTGGGGGCATTCTTACGATTTTCAGTTGATCCGCTCCCTCTCGCATGAAAATATCAACAATGCCCTGGCGTTCGTCGCGGTCGCGATCCTCCTGAACATCCCTTCCTACGCCGCGACGTTCTTGTATGCCTTTCAAAAGGACGAAAAAACGGGAATCACTCGTTGATCCTGGCAAGGGGTTTGTGCAGGAATGTCTGCGTCAAATCATCAAACGCATGATAAAGGCACGGGATCACCACCAGCGTCAGCAGGGTCGAGAACGCCAGCCCCCAGACGATGGCCAGGGCCATGGGCTTGAGAAACGGATCTCCGCCGCCCCAGCCGTACGCGACCGAGAGCAGGCCCGCGATAGTGGTGACGGACGTCATCAGGATGGGACGCAGGCGCGTGCGGCCGGCGTCAATAATCGATTCCTTCAGACCGCCGCCCTCTTTCCGCCGGGTATTGATAAAATCAATCAGCACGATCGCGGAGTTGACCACAACCCCCGACAACCCCACCAGCCCCAAAAAGGCGAAAAAACTCAACGGCCTGCCGTGCAGAAAAAACGCGTAGATCACGCCCACAATCCCCATCGGGATCGTGATCATGATGATAAAGGGCTCAACCAGGGACTTGAATTCCTGGGCAAGAATAATAAATATCAAAAACAGGACCAACAAAAAGGCGACCAGGAGATTGCGGATCGTCGTCTGTTGCTCCTCGAATTCCCCGGCGAACTTGATACTGCTTCCGGGATACCGGGCAAGGATCTCCGGGACTTTTTGTTTCAGGGCGAGATTAACGCTGAGCGAGGTGGCCTGCGCATTATCCACGTCGGCGGTCACCCAGATGACGCGTTTTCCGTCCAAATGTTGAATCTGATAAATTCCCTCAATGCTCTGTGCCCGGGCAACCGACGATAGTGGGACCAGATCGCCCAGCCGGTTCGCGACCATAATCTTTTCGAAGACCTGAGGGTCCCCGCGGGCGTCCTCAGGGAAACGCACCAGGACGTCGATTTCTTCTTCCACCTTCATCGGTTTGATCGAGGTCGCCGTCCCCCCCTTGATCGCGTTACGGACGGCGGCGGCGATGTCTTCGATCGTCAAATAAAATTTTTTGGCTTTGTCTTCATCGATCTGTACGATGAGCTGTTTTTTGCCGAACTGATAGCTCACCTGGATGTCGGAGACTCCGGAAGTTTTCTTCAGCATACCCACGATCTCGCCGGCAATCGTCTCCATGTCGGCGAACTCCTCGCCCTTGATGCCGACGGAAACCGGACGGCCCACCGGCGGACCTTCTTTCGGTTTATAGAAATACAATTTTTCAAACCCTTTGATCTCCTCCAACTGAGGGCGGAGGGCTTCGATGATGTCCTGCGGCGACCTTTTGCGGGTTTGCATCGGCGTCAGGAACACAGTGATCTGTCCGAGATGGGTCCCCCGCTTGGCGTTTGGGTCGTAGCCCCCTTCTTCTTCGATGCTTCCCAGATATGTCCGGTAAGAATCCATCTCATCCTTGGGCAGACGCGCCACTAAGTCTTCCACCGGCTGCATCATCTGGTCCAGAGTTTTTAAGGGCGTGCCCATCGGCGCTTCGGCGCGGATGTAAAACTCTTCGACCCCCTCGCCGGTAAAAAGGATGATCTTCATAAAAAACATCGCCAAAATCATGGCCCCGGCGAAGGCGGCCACAGCGCCGCTCAACACAAAATAACGGTGTTTGAGACACCAGGCGAGGACACAGGCATACCCGTTTTGCAATTTCCGGACAAAAGGTTTGACCTCCGGGGGGTTCGTGGTGCTCGCGGATTTTTTCCTGCGTTGACCCCAGTCCAAAAGATGTGTCGGAAGAACAACGAAGGCCTCAAACAACGAAGCCGCCAGCGCAACAATGACGATCACCGGAATGGCCTTGATGAACTTTCCGATCATATCCGTCATGAATAACATCGGCGTAAACGCCGCCCAGGTCGTCAGGATGCTTCCCATGATCGGAAAAACCACTTCCTGCGTTCCCTTGACGACGGCCTCTTCCGGATCCATCCCGCTTTCCAGATGGCGGTACACATTTTCGGAGGCGACAATCCCGTCGTCCACCAGCATACCCAACACGATGATGAGCCCCAGCATCGTGACGAGATTGATGCTCATGCCCGTCAGCTGCATAAAAGCAAAGGTGGCCAAAAGGGCAAACGGGATCCCCAGGGCCGTGACGATGGCCGGGAGCGGGTTCATAAACAAAAAGAGAAGCACCAGGACAAAGATAAAGCCCTGGATTCCATTACCGACGAGGACATTGAGGCGGCGCTTCACGTAATAGGAAAAATCATTGGCCGTCTCGATCTCCATCCCTTCGGGGAGGCGGGAACGAAAATCCGCAAGCACCTCTTTGACTTTATCCGTCACCGTGATGGCATCGGCCTGTTCGCGCTTTAAGACCACCATCGCAATGGCCCGCTTGCCGTTCATTTTTGCAATCCGGGTCTCATCCTCGAAGGTGTCAACGACACGCCCGACGTCTTTAATCCTGAGCCGGTGACCGGCATCATTTGCGCGGATCACGGTATCGGCCACTTCCCCGGGGGTGCGAAACTCGCCCGTCGTGCGCACATTGAATTCGAGCTCCGGCGTTGTGATCTGTCCGCCGGGAAGGGTGATGTTGCGGGAGCGCAACGCGTCCATGACTTCATTCATGGCGACATGGAATTCTTTCAGTTTTTCCGGATCAAGTTCCACCCAAAATTGCCGGTCCCTCCAACCAAAACGCTGGATCTTCGCCACCCCCGGGATATCTTCCAGATGGCCTTCCAGGGATTCCGCAAGACGGCGTTTTTCGATTTCCGGCTGAGGACCGCTGATGGAAATCTCGATGATGGGAAATTCTTCCATCGTGATTTCCGTCACCAAAGGATCATCAACGTCCCCGGGCAGGCCGGACACACGGTCCACCGCCCGCCGGATATCATCGACAACACCTTGTTTGTCCTTTTCGTCGGGATTGATGACGAGGGAAATCAGCGACAATCCTTCATCCGACGAGGAAGTCATTTCCTTGATTCCGCCAATGCCCTTGAGCTCTTTCTCAATAGGGAAGGTGACCAGCTTTTCCACATCTTCGGCCGGCGCCCCCGCATAACCGGTCTGAATCATCACCTGATCGAACGAAATGTTCGGAAAGGCGTCGCGCCTCAAATTGGTCATGGCCCAAAAACCCCAACAATAAATAAAAATGGTTATGAGGTTAACGAGCAATGAATTTTTTATGGAAAACTGAGCGAGATTCATAATTCTCCGGGCCAGTCCTGGCTGAGGAGCGTGCCTTGTTCATTTTTCAGATCAATGAGTTTAAGTTGATAACGATACGCAGCCTGGGCCTCTTCCCATCGGGCCTTGAGCAGATCTTCCTGAAAACGGATGATCGTGTCGGTCTTCGACCTCCCGCCGCGAAAACGTTTTTCCTCCTCGTCGAGTTTGCGTCGCTGCAACTCCGCGATGTCCTGCCGGCTGCGGGCCTGCTCAAAGAAAACATGAGCCTCCCGCACGCGGTCCGCGACCCCGACGGCAATTTTTCGTTCCAGAAACTTTAAGCTCAGCAGGGCTTTTTCCTTTTCCAGTTTTGCTTTATCGAATCCAGAACGGGCCCTGGTGTTTTCTAACGGAAAACTGAATTTCAGCCCGGCAAAGAGTTGCGGATTGTCCTCCTGCGAAATCTCATTTAGGGCATTTGAAAAATGATCCCCCAGGCCGTTTCGGGCCAGGGACGCCGTGAAATCGATTTCCGGCCAGAAATCATTAGCGCTCAAATCAAGCTCAATCCCTTTCTTTTTGATCTCCGTGAGGCTCGCCTGATAGTCACGGCGGTTCGCAAAGGCAAGCCGGACGGCGTCCGGTGTCGCTTGATTTTCTTCCGGGAGTTTTAAACTCTCATCAGGGACGATATTCGGAATGTCTTCGGCGAGGTTAAGGAGAAGTTTTAAAACATGGCCCGCGGTTTTGACCTCATTTTCGTCGACAGCCAATTCCGCCAGGCGGGCGCGATAATTGGCTTCGGCCGCATAAAGCTCCGGGAGCTCGGTGAGCCCGTCGGCAAGCTTGTCCTGATGAAGCTGGTGCAGCGTCTTGGCCTGGGCAAGCATCTCCGCCGCGATATTGCGCAACTCAATGGCCAGCACCAAATCCCAGTACGCTTTCTGCACACGGGCCACCTCAGCCTCAATTTTCTCTACCGAGGTGAACCGGGCCGCTTCGATATCCAGTTGCGTGACCCTGATGTCTCCCCGATCCCGAAGGCCGAAAAAATTGCGGCCCAGGGCCTGATCCACCGAGAGAGCCACCGCTGAATTATGAGTCAAGGCCGACGTGGCAAATGGGGCGTTGGTCCAACTGCGGTGATTCAACACATCGACGGAAAGCGTTGTGCCCGTGGGAAGGTGCTTCGATAACCCGATGTTATAATTATTATCGACAGACTTGGTGCCGAATATGGTCGAGATCTGTTTCGACTGATCATTTTCGTAGTTGATATCGGCTTCCAAAAGGGTGTCGTAAATCGACGTTGAACCCCCTCGACGCGTCCGGGAAATCCAGATGTCATACTTGATCAGTTGAATGTCGAAATTATTCGCTAACGCAAGGCGGGTTGTTTCCAGCAATGACAGTTTGATCTCGGGGACTATCGTTTCCTCAGCGATAGACCCCTCTAAACAATAGACATGCGAAAAGAAAATAATTCCGAAAAAGAAAGCAATGACAGGGTTTGGCTTAGTCATTTTCAGGTTGTATCCTGATAATATTCTGAAGGAGTTTAAATATTATCATGACTGAGCGAATTGTCAATGTTGGTCTTAATTGCGATCGAGTAGGGGGCTGAGTCGCCTCCGCCGCC
>CAYHZK010000180.1:0-4901 GCA_964361085.1 uncultured Planctomycetales bacterium | reverse complement strand
CGTCTCACGACGGACTCGACAGGCAAGTCGCTTTGTTTTCTGGAAATTATTGCTATACCGCGTTTCCTAAATTTTGTATTTATTAGAGGAACGCGGTATTGTACCGTGTTCTCCTGAATATCATTGAGGTAACACGGTACTAATGGTTGTACAAAGCTCAATAGTTAATAAGATTAAGCTTCACCACTTTCTGCGGTTTTATTTTTCAATTTGCATAGGAACTCTGGTTTTTCTATGCCGCAAGCGTGGCATGGATTAAATCATTCAGGAAATCTATCGAAATGTATAAATTCGCACAAACCTGTGAAGATCAACCGTACAATTTAGTGCTGGAGGAGGGAGTTGAACCCTCACGTCCGTTAAGACACCGGTTTTTGAGACCGGCGCGTATGCCATTCCGCCACTCCAGCGAAGTTGATTCTATTCAGCTTGTTTGCACCGAGGTATGGTGAAAAACCTCTCTTATACTGTGGTGCGTTAGAAAATAAATCACTGCCGAATGATATATAATGGAAATAATATTTTTGAAAGAGCTTGGGATTTGGGTTTCCATGGCGCCATTTAATTCCATGATACCAAAAAAGATTAAAATTTTACTTAAAATAATCACTGAGGAAAAATATAAAAGAGCCTGATAGGCTAAACGATTGGATTTCAGCAGGCCAATGCCGATCAAGGTCGACAAAATCGATGTTAGAAGAACGAAAACTAAAACATTTATAGATTTATGACTAACACCAAGGAGCGAAGTCGCCAAAGTTACCAGAAGAGTAATGCCTCCAATGAGAATTTCGATCGCGCCTATGATAGAAATGATTTGGCGGTTTTTCATGTCTTTCAAGAAAACTCCCGCTAAAAGATGAAATTTTGTGGAGCTGAGGGGAGTTGAACCCCTGACCCCTTGCATGCCATGCAAGTGCTCTCCCAACTGAGCTACAGCCCCAAAAAATCTGAGTCACTATAGCATTGAGGTTTTGTTTTGTCAATGAAGCGGGGGGACGGCGATTGCTTTGTAAACCTTTCTGATTGTGCGGTTGACATTGCCGGGAAAGCGGGGTAATATGATTTCCAATTTTAAGCATTGGGGTTGTCAATGATGCGAAAAACTTATTTTGATTATGCCTCCACCACCCCCGTTGATCCTGAGGTCGTCCGGGCGATGGAGCCCTATCTTTTCGAAAAGTTCGGAAATCCGTCGAGTCCTCACGTCTTTGGCCGCGAGGCGCAACGGGCTCTTGAGGATGCGCGGGAAGGGGCGGCGCGATCTTTAGGCGCAAAACGGGAAGAGATTGTTTTTACCTCGGGCGGCAGCGAGTCTAACAATACGGCGATCTTCGGGGCTGCCCGCGCTTTTAAGGGCAAAGGCAATCATATCATTCTTTCCCGGATCGAGCATCCGTCGGTCCTGGAGCCGGTGGAACGGCTGCGTCAGGACGGGTTTGAAGTGACTTATGTGGATGTCGACGGAGACGGCCGGGTTTTAGTGGACCAGATCAAAAAGGCTGTCACCGATAAAACAATCCTGATTTCCGTCCTCCACGCCAGCAATGAAATCGGGACCATCCAGCCGGCTGCCGAAATTGGAAAGCTGGCGCGGGAAAAGGGCATTGTTTTTCATGTGGACGCCGTGCAGACCGTCGGGCATATCCCGGTGAAGGTTGGAGATTTGAACGCGGACGCGGTGGCGTTTTCGGCTCACAAATTTTATGGCCCCAAGGGCGTGGGCGCTTTGTACATCCGCCAGGGCGTCAAAATCGCGGGTCTCATTTTAGGCGGCGATCAGGAAAACGGCCTGCGGGCGTCGACCCAGAATGTCGCCGGCGCTGTGGGGCTGGCGAAGGCCTTAGCGCTGTGTGAAGAGAGCAGCTGCCGGGAGTGTGAACAGCAGACCCGCTGGCGCACCCGCATCATCGAGACGGTTCTCCGGCGGATCGACGGGGTGAAGCTGAACGGACATCCGATGGAACGGCTGGCCAACAACTGTCATTTTTCCTTCGAAAGAATTCAGGGCGAGTCGTTATTGCTCAGCCTGGACATGGCCGGCATTGCCGCTTCGATGGGGTCGGCCTGCAAGGCCGGCGCGATGAATCCGTCGCATGTCTTGCGCGCGATCGGATTGTCCGATGAACTGGCCATGGGCGCGCTGCGTCTGACGACGGGGCGATGGACCAAGGATGGGGACGTGGATTTTCTCCTCGAGCAGCTCCCGAAAAGTGTCGCGCAATTGCGCGTATAAAATGCGCTTCACGAAAACCTAAGGATCATCCCATGCAGGAACAGATCATGCAGTCGTTGAAAAGCAGCCCCGGATATTTGTCGGGCGAGGAGATCAGCCGCCTCCTCAATATCAGCCGGGCCGGGATATGGAAACACATTCAGGATTTGCGGCGGCAGGGGTACCGGATCGACGCGGTGCCGCATTTGGGATACCGGATTTTGTCTTCGCCCGATAAACTCCTTCCCTGGGAGATCAAATTTGATCTGGGCACGAAGGTCATCGGGCAGAATATCGTTTACAGCGAAACCGTCGGCTCGACGATGGACGAAGCCTTTCAACTGGGGATTGACGGCGCGCCGGAAGGCACGGTTGTCTGCGCGGAAACCCAGACCAAAGGCCGGGGGCGTTTGGGGAGGGTGTGGATTTCTCCGTCGGGAAAAGGGGTTTATGTGTCGGTCATCCTCCGCCCGCAACTGGCTTTGCCGGAGGTCGCCCAGTTGACGTTAGTCTGCGCCGTCGCCTTGTGCGAGGCGGTCAATGCCGTCGCGGACCTTAAGGCCAGGATCAAATGGCCCAACGACATTTTTGTCTGCGGGAAGAAGATCGCGGGGATCCTCACGGAACTCAACGCCGAGATGGATCGCGTCCGGTTTGTGATTGTCGGTGTCGGAATCAACGTCAATACGTTAGCGCCGCAGCTGCCGCCCGAGGCGACATCGTTTAAGATTGAGACCAAAAAAGATTTCTCTCGCGTGGCTGTTCTTCAGGAATTCTTGCGCTCCCTGGAGAAATGGTTGCCGGCGTTTCAGGACAACGGTTTTTCGTTTGTCCTGAAGCGGTGGAAAGAATTGACGCTGACACTGGGCCGGCGGGTGCGTTTTGCGGAGCCGCGCGGCGAGGCGGAAGGCGTCGCCGTCGATCTGGCGCCCGACGGGGGGCTCCTGGTCCACAAGGATTCCGGCGAGGTTGTGAAGCGTGTCTCGGGCGACGTGAGCCTGGCTTGACTTATGCTGAAGACATTTTTAGAAAATCACTTGGCGGACTGGGACGCGAAAGGGCTGCGCCGCCGCGCCCGGACGATCGAAGGCCCTCAGGGTCGCGAGGTTGTCATCGACGGGCGCAAACTCCTTAATTTTTGTTCCAATGATTATCTGGGCCTTGCCGGCGATCAACGGCTCTGCGAGGCGGCGAAGGCTTGCATGGAGGAAGAGGGTTTCGGCGCCGGCGCCTCGCGGCTGGTCTGCGGCAACCTTTCGGCCCATGAGCGTCTGGAAGAAACAATGGCGCGGTTTAAAGGGACGGAGCGATGTCTTGTGTTCAGCACCGGCTACATGGCCAACGTGGGGATCCTGTCGGGTTTGTTCGGCCGCGGGGACTGGATTTTCAGCGACCGGCTCAATCACGCCTCGATCATCGACGGGATCATTTTGAGTCAGGCTCATTTCAAACGGTATCCACACGGTGACATGGAAGCGCTGGAGGATATGCTGCGCTTAGCCCCGTCGGGGGCAAAAAAGGTCATCGTCACCGACAGCGTTTTCAGCATGGACGGCGATATCGCGCCCCTCGATCGTATCGTTGCCCTGGCGCAAAAGTATGAATGTCTTGTCATGGTCGATGAGGCGCATGGTCTGGGTGTCTTGGGACAGGGAGGGCGCGGGGCGGTCGAGCATTTTGACCTCGAGGGAAAGGTCGATATCCAGATGGGCACGTTCTCCAAGGCGGCGGGGTCTTTCGGCGCTTATTGCTGCGGCCCGGCGGACCTGATTGAGTTTCTTATCAACAGGGCGCGGAGTTTTATTTACACGACCGGCCTGCCGCCGAGCGTCGCCGCCGCTTCCCTCAAAGGGATTGAGATCATCAAAGAGGAACCCGAACGCCGGCGCCGGCTTTGGGACAATACCGATGTTCTCCTGCGCGGGTTAAAGCAGATGGGTTTTGACACCCTGGTCAGCCGGACGCCGATCATCCCCATCATCATCGGGGAATCGCGCGTCGCCGTTGAGTTTTCGCAGAAATTGTTTGAGGCCGGGATTTTTGTCTCCGCCATCCGTCCTCCGACGGTGCCGCAGAATACGGCGCGTCTGCGTCTGACCGTGACGGCGACGCATACGCCGGATGATCTGCAGCAGCTCCTGGGGGAACTGAAACGTGTCGGGAGGGAATTATGCCTCATTTAGAAACGCCGCGCGGGCTGACATGGCATTATGACTGTGAGGGCGAGGGGCCGCCTTTGTTGTTTTTGCACGGTTGGGGTGTCAACCGGCGCATCTGGCGTCAGCAGTCGAAATATTTTTCGCGGCGGTACCGGACGCTTTCGGTGGATCTGCCGGGACATGGCCAGACTTCGTGGCAGCCGGTTTCCCTGCGGGACATCGCCGGGGATATTGGGTTCCTGCTCAAGCGGCTGCGGCTGGATCGCGTCGGTGTCGTGGCCAGCTCCTTCGGCGGGCTGGTGGCTCTACAAATGTTTGAACTGTTTCCAGAACGGATTGGATTTTTTATTTTTGCCGGCTCGCAGCCGAAATTCAGCCGTTCCGACGATTATCCCTTTGGTCTGGAGGCTGCCAGGATCCGTAAACTGGCGTCGCAGGTCCAGACGCATTATCCGGGGATGGTGAATATTTTTTTCCGTTCGCTCTTTACGCGGCAGGAACGGGAAAGCCGCCGGTTTCGCTGGATC
>CAYHZK010000179.1:0-4904 GCA_964361085.1 uncultured Planctomycetales bacterium | reverse complement strand
GTGACCCCGCCGTAGATCCGCGGCACGACGGAAAACGTCCCGTCCTTCTGGATATTGGCGTGAACGCGGTCATTGATGAACCGCGCGTCGCGTTCATCTTCATAGGCATCCGGCCAGATCGTTTTTAGCAACGACGCCAGGCCCATCTTGCTGTCCGGGTCTTCTTTGCCGTCGGAGAGGGCCGCAAAAACAGAACTGACGGATTTTAAATTCCTGGTCTTGATTTCAGCGACCAGCTGGGATTTTTCAAGCGGAACGCCCGGGACGTAATAATGCTCGCTAGGGTCATAAGAAACCTTGCCGACGCACAATTCGATCAGCTGGGCAATCATCCCGCGGCAGGACCCACACCCTTTCCCGGCCTTCGTCCTGGCGCCCACGGAGGCCACCGTCTCGCATCCGCCCTGAATGGCGTCCACGATGGTCTTTTTGCAAACCCCGTTGCAGTTGCAGATCTGCGCGTTGTCCGGCAAATCCGCGGCCTGAACAAAAGCGGAACTTTTGACCTCGCCGAACAAAAGATCGGAACGGTTTTCAGGCACGACCTGCTCGTTATTAAACATCTGGATCAGCATGTCGGACGCGTCGGCATCTCCAAGCAGGATAGCGCCGTACAGGGTGTTGTTGCGAACAATCAACTTTTTATAAATGCCCCTGACGGGCTCCCGGTAAACAATCACCTCGTCGCTTTCTAATCCGGGCTCTTTTTCCCCCAGCGACATCAGGTCGACCCCCATGACCTTCAATTTTGTTCCGGTTTTTGAGCCTTCGTAAGCGGCGTTGGGATTAAATCCGCTGATCACATCCGCCATCACCCGCGCCTGTGTCCAAATCGGCTCCACCAATCCATACAATTTGCCGCGATGCTCGACACACTCGCCGACGGAAAAAATATCCGGATCGCTGGTCCGCATTTGATCGTCGCAGACGATGCCTTTGTTAACGGTCAGTCCCGAAGCCTTGGCCACCTCGGTGATCGGACGAATGCCCGCGCTGATGACGACCATGTCCGCCAGGACCGTGGCCCCGTCGGCCATGACCAGCGAATGGATCTTCCCGTTTTCCCTGTGAATCTGCGCCGTCTTGCGGTCGGTCAACACCGTCAGCCCCATGGCCTCCAGGGTGCGCTTTAACATGTGCGCGGACTCCGTGTCCAGCTGAGCCGGCATCAGTTGGGGGTTGGCCTCGATAACCGTGACCTCCAGATTATGCGTCATCAGGCCCCGCGCCGCCTCCAACCCCAAAAGACCGCCGCCGATGACAACGGCCCGCCGGCACTGTTTGGCATATTCGGCAATCTGGCTGCAGTCATCAATGGTGCGAAACAAAAATCCTCCCTCTCCCGAAAATCCCTCCAACGGAGGAACAAAGGGACGGGATCCCGTGGCGATGATCACATAATCATAGGTCTCTTCCAGGGAGTTCCCCAGCAACGATTCCTCGCCGTGAACAGCATAAGCCGCGGCCTGAGGATGAAGCCGGCGGCCGACAACCACTTTATGTTTGGTATCGATCTGAAGCGCCTTAAACCCCGCGTGCAGCGTGATTTTATTTTCCTGATACCAGCTTAACGGATTGATAAAAATGTCGACGGCCTCCTGCGTCTGATTCAGCACATTGCTCAAAAGGATGCGGTTATAATTTCCATAAGGCTCGGCGCCGAACATAACAAACTCAAACTTGTCCGGGGCCCTCCCCATGATTTCCTCGACGGCCCGCGCACCGGCCATGCCGTTTCCGATCACCACAATCTTCTTTTTCATGTCGACAACCTCCCGGCTCTCCTTTTAAAGGAAAGAGTGTTTATGGAACATCATATCAATAAAAAATCCCCTTTAAAGCATCGCTGCCTTAAAGAGGACATCATTGTCCTTCAAAACTTTTTGCGGGGAACGCCCCCTCGAACTTCCAGCTTGCCCGGGCATCACCGCCCTCACAAACTCTCCAAAACTGGCTCAAATATATAACACCCGGTGTCAAATGTCAAGAGAGGTGTTGTCCCAACCGTCACTTTTTGAACTCATCCATCAGGATGATGGATTCGGCAATTTCTTTCATGGAACGGCAGGTGTCCATGCTCTTTTTGTGGATCATGCGATGGGCCGTCTCCTCGGAGAGGTTATTCATCCGCATCAAAATCCCCTTGGCGCGCTCGACGAGCTTGCGGGTTTCCAGGGCTTCTTTGGTCTTGATCGTCTCCTCCATGAGTTTGGTATTCTCAACCGCGACGGCGGCCTGGTTCGCGACCATCTGCAAAACGTTCACCTCTTCATCGGTAAAATGATGCGGTTCACTTGTATAGACATTGATGACGCCGACAGCCTTGCCCTTGACGATCATGGGCACCGCGACCATGGAGGAAAGATTTTCTTTGACCGCCAGCTCGCGATAAAAATACCGCTCTTCTTCCCGCACATCCGCAACAATCAACGGCTGTTTGTTGCGGATCACGTCACCCACGAGGCTGTTCTGAACTTTGAGGTTCGGCTTCTTTTTGTATTCTTCACTCAAACTCTGGGTGGCCTTGATGCTCAACTCCTCTCCCCGTTCATCCAGGAGCATGATGGAGCAGATCTTGGAGTTCAGCATCTCAGCCGTGATCACGACGATGAGGTTGAGAATTTCGTCGAGATACCGATGAGAGGTGATCGAGTGGCTCACCTTGACCAAATTGTCGAACTGGACGGCCTTGGTTTTTGTTTCCTCATAAAGCCGGGCATGCTCGATAACGCCGCCGATCTGCTTGGCGATGGCGTTGATGAGGCTGACCGAACTGGCGGAATATTCGTGGGGATGCTTGTGCTGCACATTGATAACACCGCTGACCTTGCCTTTGTAAATAATCGGGACGGATAAAAAAGCCTCGTAACGATCTTCGGGCAGGACATCAAAATTCTTAAACCGGGGGTCCTGATAAGCATTTTTCTTGATCGCCACGGGCTTGTTTTGCTCCGCGACCCAGCCTGTGATCCCCTCTCCGACTTTCAAGTTGATTTTGCCTAAAACTTTCCTATGCGGGATCTTGGAGGACATAAGGCTCAAGTTCCGCTTATTTTTGTCAAAAAGATAAACAAAAATCGAATCGGCCTTTGTGATGTCATTGACGATCCGGACCACCTCGTTGAGAACGCGATGCAAATCCATGTCTGACGAGGCGAGATCAACGATCCGCCGGAGAATCTTCAACTCTTCCTCCTGCGAGATGCTCAACCGGTTATTTTTTGAGGCTATGATCGCCGCTTCTGTCATAAACCACCCCTTAGCCTTTCAATAAACTGTCCAATGTCGACGAGCTTATTGTAGCAAAAATCGCGCCCGTCTCCCAAAAGATTATCTTGAAATTATTCGCAGATTCCCTTATAGTGTAGCCATGAATTCATTGCTGGCAATCCTTATATTAGGTTTGTGTTTTGCCGCCATGGCCGTAGGGCTGATTTTAGCCAAGAAAGTTTTGCGCAAAGGCTGCTGCGCTGATCCAACCGGGCCCAAAACCAGTTGCGCCTGCCACGGCGAGCACAAAGAACACGCCGAAGAGTCCGAACACCCCAAGCGCCATTAAAACGACTTCGCCGCCCCACGTAAAAAGCGGATTATCATTTCGATAATCCGCTTTTTTATCATTCTTCCGTTTTCAAAAGATCAACCAAAGGAATCAAACGCAATCATCTCCGGCGGGACGCCCAGCGACGCCAGCATCTTTTGCACGGCATCGATCATCATGGGCGGTCCGCACAAATAATATTCAATCTCCTCGGGCTCCGGGTGGTTTTTTAAATAATTCTCAAACACAACCTGATGGATAAACCCTTTGTATCCTTTCCAGTCATCTTCCGGCAACGCCGCCGACAACGCGACATTGTATTTAAAATTGGGAAAATTCTTTTCAATTTGCATAAAATCTTCCGTGTAAAACATCTCCCGCTTAGAACGGGCGCCATACCAATAGGTAACCTTGCGATCACGGGTCTTTAACGTATGAAAAAGATGGAACAGATGGCTGCGCAACGGCGCCATCCCCGCGCCGCCGCCGATATAAACCATTTCGCGCTTCGTGTCCTTAATGAAAAACTCGCCGTAAGGGCCGCTGATGGTAACTTTATCGCCCGGCTTCAAATTAAAAATATAGGACGAAGATTTGCCCGGGGGAAGAGTCATATCATTCGGCGGCGGTGTCGCGATGCGGACATTGAGCATCACGATCCCTTTTTCGCCGGGGTGGTTGGCCATCGAATAGGCGCGGAACAGCGGTTCGTCATTTTCGGATTTCAGCGCCCAGAGATTAAATTTGTCCCAGTCAGAACGAAATTGTTTTTCGATATTAAAATCCTTGAAATTCACTTTATATTTCGGGATGTCGATCTGAATATACCCGCCGGCCTTAAACCCGATATCATCCTGCGGAAGCTGCAACACCAGTTCTTTGATGAATGTGGCCACATTGCGGTTGGACTTGACGACACAATCGAATTTCTGGATATGAAAGACCTCATCCGGGATACGGATTTTTATATCATTCCGGACCTTCACCTGGCAGGCCAGGCGGTAATGCTCTTTCTGCTGCCGCCGGCTCAATTGCCCGGTTTCCGTCGGCAAGATATTGCCGCCGCCCTCCAAAACCTGACATTTGCACATGGCACAGGTTCCGCCGCCGCCGCACGCCGAGGGAAGAAAAATCTTGGTATTGGCCAGGGTAAAGAGAAGGTTCTTTCCCGCGGCGACCAACAGGGGTTTGGGATCGTCATTGACAAAAATCTTGCAGTCCCCTTTTTTTACGACATTGGCTTCAATCACCGCCAAAATCGCCACCAAAACCAGGATGACGCCGGTAAAAACAAGTGTGCTTATGAAGACAAATTGCAACAATGCCATGACGAGTTTTCCTTTTTATCGAACGAAATTTACAA
>CAYHZK010000178.1:0-4928 GCA_964361085.1 uncultured Planctomycetales bacterium | reverse complement strand
TTTCGAACGCGTGTCGAAGGTGTACCATTCGTTAAAAAAGAGCGGGAAAAAATAGGTGGCGCCCGGCGCATAGATGTCCGGCACAATTCCCCTCTTGGTCAGCGGCCACAATTTGACCACCCGCACACCGATCTCCGTCGATTTTGTGGAGTGCGGGAAAAAGCAGATCACCGAGAGCCCCAGCAGCACGATAAACACGGTCATTGATTTGAACGCTTGCATCGCTTTACTCCTCCCCTATTCCGAACAAAGTTAACGAGGCCTCGAGGTTCAGCGGGTTGATGCCGTTTGTCCCGCCGGAAGGCAGGATGATCATATCCAGCCCTTTATAAACCTCCGCCATCTTCAAGCCCACCAGTTTATTCGAACCCTGGTTCTGGTAGGCCTGATTGATCAGTTCTGTTTTTTTAGCCTCGGCAAGTTTCACCAGAAGATCGCCCTCGGCGCGTTTGCTGCGCACGTAGAGATCCTTTTCCGCGTTTTTTTTCGTCACGTAAGCGCGGCCTTCTTCGATCTTAACCTTGATCTTGGCTTCGCCTTCCTGCTTGACCTTGCTCACAAGCGCTTCTTCTCCGGAGGCCTTGGCCTTGGACTGGTTGGTGAAAACGAGTTGATCTTTGAGTTTTTTCTCCTCGATATTGCGCTGCAGCTCGTCGCTGTAGAGAAAATAACGCACCAGAACATGCACGACCTCCAGTCCTTTGGGCTTCATCTCCTGGTTTAAGAGATCCCGCGCCTTGTTGGCCTTTTCGACACGGATAAAACTGTTGTAAAATTCTTCCGTCGTCATTTCGCCCAAGGCCTCTTTCAGCTTGGCCTCGGCGCGCGGCACGATCCCGTTGTCTTCGTAGAGCCGCCCCGGGCCGATCGTCGTGATCATTTTGTAAGGGTCCACGATGTGGTAGGGGATGCTGACATCGACGTCGACAAAAAACCCGTCGGAGGTCTGGATGTGGGCCGCCTTCTCAACACGGACGCCGCGGGCCGCGGTGTCGCGCGAATTGGTCAATTCCAGGACCTGAATATTTTTGGGGAAACGGTGCATCACCTCAAAGCTCAGGGGCAGGATAAAATGCAAACCGGTTTCATGCATCTCCGGCTGGATCCCCTTCTTAAAACCGATATTGACCTGTTTGATCCCGTACTGGTTGGGTTTGATGTAGACGAAAAAACTGGGGAGGAGATAAAGGATCCCCAGAACCACGGCGATGAAGAACATCCCTCGTTGCCATTCCGCGACTTTTGCGGAATTGATGATGTCGATGTCTTTCCATTTCTTTCCAAATTCAGGCATGCTGATCTCCTATCATGTCGGTCTTTTGTCGACGATCCGTTTTTCTTTGTTTGAAGTTTCAAGTTCGAGGCGCCTGATCATCTCTGGCAAGGGAATAAAACGAACTTCATTGGGTGAAACCTCGGTGGCCAGGAGGAGCTTTTTTTTGATTGTCGCGGCGAGTTCCGTCTCGTTCACAGGGCCGTGGGGGCTGACAGAGACCGTCAATTCATCGACTTCGAAAGGGTCGTTGTCCTTTTTTGCAATCTCAATCTGCCATTCCTCGATCTCGGACAATCCGGAAAGGGTCATGGCGAAGTTATTGAAATTGACGAGACAGCCCTTGATTTTAGAAATCTGCATCCCCTGGAGATTGGAGATGCGCGTGATATGGCTCGAAAGCCTTGGGACCTGCCGTTTGCAGTGCGGGCAGGGGTCCCAGGTGATGCCACCCTTGACAAAGTCACCGGTGCGAAAACGGATCACACTGCTGCCCCGGGAATCGATGGAGGTGTAAACGAGTTCGCCGTCTTCTCCCTCCTTTTTGACATCGCCCGTTTCCGGATCGATGATTTCAAAAATTTCCTTGTCCGGATAAAGATGATATCCGCTTGTCGTGTCATTGCTCGTCGGGCATTCCGCCCAGGCGCAGCGCGCCTCCGTAAACCCGTAAGTCCCGAAAACCGCGACGTCGCGGGCGCCCATGGATGTCAGGAGTTCCGCAAGCTTCATCTTGAACGGCGCTGTCACGGCGGCCGCGCCCAGGACGACCTTTTTGACGAACTCCATGCGCTCGCCCCTGGACTGGGCTTCGCGGAGGACATGATACACATAACTGGGCACGCCCAGAATCACGGACGGACGCATTTTGAGGATCGCCGCGATGTTACCCTCCGTCCCAACGCCCTTCCCCCCGCCCGTGCTTAGAATCAATGCGCCGGCATGAAGCCCGCCGAACACGACCTGCCAAAACGCCAGATGCGGGGCAAAGGGAAAAAGGCTGACAATGTGCTCCGAAGACTTGATGTCAAACAGCCTCAGCATCCTTGCCCCCGAGACGTACAGATTGTTGATATCGTATTTCGTGTAAAGGTAGGAAATCGGCTTGTTGGTCGTTCCCGTCGTAAACGTGATAAACGCGGGGCGATATTCCTGGCCTAAAAATTCTTCAACAAACGGATTCCCGTGAAGAACCGACAGGGCCTTCAACTGCAGCAGTTTGCCCACGGGCCAGTGCCGCCGGATTTTTTCGGCGTTCGGCTGTAAAACAAAGTCGATGAATTTCGAGGGATTTTGCCCGTCGATAAAGTCGGCTTTTGACGTGAACGGAAGATGTTTCAAATCCGCCGCGGCGCGGATATGGCCGGGGTTGATCTTGTTTTCATCAAAAAGGTTGCGGTAATACGGGCTGAACGGATAAAGGTGGCGATTGATGAAATGCCGCAACTTCCGATTCTGAAGCGCCTGCAGTTCGTGACGGGATAACCGCGCTATCGTGTTCCAGGGATCCATGTTTATCATTTATGTTTGTAAAGGATAAAGAATGGATCCATTATAGCAACATCCCGAAACCGCCTCAAAGGGAAAGACAAATTATTTGCCTTGCTCGGATTTCTCAGGGGCCTCTTTTGCCGCCGGAGTCTCGGGGGCCTGGGGCTCATTGTCATCCATCATTCCACGTCCCATCATCGGGCAGATTTTCTGCATCCCTTCGATATCGATCTTGATTTCAACTTCCTTGACAATGTTCAAATCCTTGTCGAATTTGATGAGCTTCTGGCCCACCAAAACAACAACTCCGCCGTCGGATGTCGCCACAAGGGATTTGTCCGACATGCATTTCATCATCCCCCCCATCATCGCGCCCTTGTTTTTGTGCATCCATCTTCCGGCAGGCGCGTCTTTCTTCTCGATCGCAGGGCTCCTTGCCTCTTCCGCGCAAACGATCGCTGCCGACACGACAGCCGCATAAACAACCATTCCCATAACCAGTAACTTTTTCATCCGGCTCTCCCTTTTTTATAGCGGTTGCACTTCGAAATGTTTTCTATTCTAATCGTTCTAGCCTAAAATATAAACTTTATTTTTTCCTTCTTTTTTGGCTTCATAAAGGGCGCGGTCGGCCCTGGCGGTCAACTCATGCCGTGTCATCGGATTCTTGTATTGCGCGACACCGATGCTGACCGTCATGGGCTTTTTGAATTTTGTCTGTCCAATCGACTTTCGGATCCGTTCCGCCAAGACCGCGGAGCCGTTTTTGTCCGTCCCGGGGAGAATGACGGCAAATTCGTCTCCGGCGTACCGGCACAGGATATCGAGCTCGCGCAGATTTTCCTGAATCGCCTGGCCGACATCCCGGAGCAGCTGATCGCCCGACGGATGACCGAACTGGTCGTTGTAGGGCTTGAAATTGTCGACGTCCAGCATCAGCAACCCCAGTTCTCCCGGGATGCGGTTGATTCGCTTGATCTCATATTCCACGCATCGCGCAAAGTGGCGGAAATTATAGATGCTCGTCATGGGATCGGTGATTGTCAAATAGTGCAACTCTTTGTAGAAATTGATGTTTTCGATGGCGACCGCCATTTCGCGGGCGATAGCGCCGAGGATTCGAATGTCGCTGTCATTGAAAACATCGCCGGGGCTCAACGGATTGCATTTATCGGCGACATGGATCACCCCGATGACTTTCCCTTCGCGTTTGATGGGGGCGATCATCATATCGTTCGTCATGTGAGGGCGGCCGTCCTGAATCACTTCCGCGGCCATAAAATGATCGTCTTTGATCTTGAGCGGATCGTCCAGCCCCGAGCTCCCTTTCATGCACAAGGTTTCGGTCTCTTTGTCGATCAGCATGATCGAACATTTCTTTGCCTGCAGGATCTTCATCGTTTTCGCGATGGCAAAATCCGTCAGTTTTTCGGATTTCCGGATCGAGCTGATCTTTTCATCGAAACCAATGATCTCTTCCAGTTTGTGCTTTTCGGCCTTGAGGCATTCTTCGAGTTTGACCTTTTCCGTGATGTCCTTCCAGATCGACACAAAATGCGTCACCTCGCCCGATTCGTTCCGGAGGGGCGAAATGGTTTGATCGGCGATATAAAATTCGCCGTTCTTTTTTCGATTCGTTGTCTGGGCATAGAAAATCTCACCAGCCAGGATGGTCGTCCATAATCGTTCGTAGTAATCCTTGCCGTGTTTCCCGGATTTGAGGATGCGGGGATTTTTACCGATGATTTCTGCGGCCGTGTATCCTGTTGTTTTTTCAAAGGCAGGATTGACATAATAGATAACGCCGTCGAGATCTGTGATCATGACATGGTCCGCTGTCTGGCCGATGGCGCCGCTTAAAATTTTGACGGCGTCTTCAAGCCTCTTTTTCTCCGTAATGTCGTCGACAACGCCTTCGACGCCGATGATTTCTTCCTTTGCGTTGCGGATATAATTGCTGGTGACGGACAGAACGGCGATGCTGCCGTCTTTCCGCTTGTTTTTGACCACGTAATCCTGGACAAACCCGGTCTTTTCCATCTTGTGCAGGAATTCTTTGCGGTCTTCGGGGTTCAGGTACAATTGTTGCGCTAAATTCAGGCCCAAAACCTCTTCCCTGTTCTCATAGCCCAGGATCCGGACAAAGGCATTATTGACATAGAAC
>CAYHZK010000177.1:0-5031 GCA_964361085.1 uncultured Planctomycetales bacterium | reverse complement strand
GGTGACGGATTATGAAGATTGTGGGTGGACGTTTAAAGGGGAGAAATTTTTACATGCCCGCGGGCATCCGGCCGACCCAGGGGGTCACAAGGGCGGCCATTTTTAATCTCATCGGGCAGGATGTCGCCGGGTTTGACGTCTTGGACCTTTTTGCCGGCAGCGGCGCCGTGGGGCTGGAAGCCTTATCCCGTGGAGCAAAAAAGGCGGTTTTTGTCGAGCGAGACCCAAAATGCGTGGAGGTTATTGAAGAAAATCTGCGGATTCTTGGGCTCAAGGGTGGAGAAAAAGAGCCGGTCAGTGAAATCCTCAATAGCGATGCCTTTGCCGCGATCAAGGCCCTGGCTGCCCGAAAACGGAAGTTTCATGTGATCTTTTTCGACCCGCCCTATGGCCTGGACCTGGGAAGAAAAACCTTGAAAACGCTGGGGGCCTATGATATATTGCATCCCAATTGTTTTGTCGTCGCAGAATACAGCAGGCGTGATCCATTGCCGGATTCCGGTGATTATTTTCAATTGGTGACGCAGAGGAACTACGGGAAAGCGTTCCTCTCTGTTTTTGAAGCCGGAACCCCGCCGTCCGCACAACAATCACCCGACATTTGAGTTTGGATATGGGAAAGGTCGCTATATATCCGGGCAGTTTTGACCCCGTCACCTGCGGACACATTGATTTGATCCAGCGGGCGACCCATATTTTCGACAAGGTGATTGTCGCCGTCGCGCATAATCTGCACAAAAAACCGTTGTTCACGATTGAAGAACGGGTGAGTCTGTTGAAAGAAGCGACACAGGGGATTGCCGGGATCGAGGTCGAGACGTTTGAGGGCCTGGTGATCGAATTCGCCCGCCGGAAAAAAGTCAATGTCCTCATCCGGGGTTTGCGGATGATTTCGGATTTTGAATACGAGTTTCAGATGGCCTTGACCAACCGCAGGCTGGCCCACGATGTCGAGACGGTTTTTTTGATGCCGTCGGAAAGTTATGCCTTCCTTTCATCGACCTTGTTAAAAGAAGCGGCGGCGCTGGGCGCCGACATCTCCTCCTTTGTCCCGGAGTTCGTTGAGCGGAGGCTGAAGGACCGGTTGAGGCGTGCAGATCAAGGTTAAAGTCAGGGATATTCCAGTCCCGGGCCTTGGGATTAAAACCCCAATGACGGCGGAGGAGTTGGGCCTGACCGGGGAGGGGATCAAATATTTAACGCCTCTGACACTTGACATTCATGTGGAGCGGGCCGGGGACGAACTGATTGTTGACGGGAAGGCGGAGGGGCGGTACGAATTTTCCTGCGCCCGTTGTCTGACCGCCGTTATCCGGGACCGCCGGGATGAGTTTCAGATTTTTGTGGATATTGACCCTGAAACGGAGATCGTTGACGTCGGGGAAGAGGTGCGGCAGGAGATGGTGATACGGCTTTCGCCGATTATCCTGTGCCGTGAGGATTGCCAGGGGATTTGTCCCGGTTGCGGAGCCAACCTCAACGAGGACCTTTGCCGGTGTCGAGGATAGGCCGCAACCATATTTCAAGATAAACTGCTGTCGCGCCGGAATATTTTTGATATAAAACCCTGAAAACAAAAAATTAAACTGGAGATCAATCCATGCCTTTACCAAAGAGACAGCATTCCGTTCAGCGGGGACGCAAGCGCCGGACCCACTGGAAGGCGCAAGTGGCGAGCTTGAACCCGTGTTCCAATTGCCGCAAGCCTATCATCCCGCATCGCGTTTGCCCTTTCTGCGGTTTTTATAAAGGGAAACCGATCGTGGTCATCGAAACCAAAGAAAAAAAAGAAGACAACACGTAAATCCTTTAGAAGCTGTCAATCGTCGCCGTAGTTGCGGCCATGCGCCGTAACGATGATTTCAAAAGGGAGCCCGCCTTGAAAATTGTTGTTGATGCGATGGGCGGCGACCATGCGCCTCAGGCCGTGATCGCCGGGGTTGTCGAAGCGGTCAGGGCATTGGATGTTCAGATTGTCCTCACCGGTATCCGGGACCAGGTTGAACAGGAATTAAAAAAGTACGAATATCCCAAAGAAAAAGTCGAGATTGTCCATGCCGCTGAAGTCGTCGGCATGGATGAGGCTGCCACGGTTACGGTCCGCAAAAAAAGAAATTCTTCCATTTCCATCGGCATCGATCTTCTCAAAAATCCGGAATATAACGCTTTTGTGAGCGCCGGCAATACGGGCGCTGTCGTGGCCGCGTCCACCATCAACCTCGGGATGATGCCTGGGGTTGAGCGACCCGCCATCGGCCTCGTCATCCCGACGGTCAAAGATTTTTCGTTCCTCATCGACGTCGGCGCCAACACCGACCCCAAACCCCAGCATCTTTTGCAAAACGCGCTTATGGCCAGCGTCTATGCCCGCGAGGTCCTGGGGATTGCCAATCCGCGCGTCGGGCTCCTCAATATCGGAGAGGAACCCAGCAAGGGAACGGATTTTATGAAAGAAATGCACAAGCTGATGGCGGACCGGATCCCGAGCTTTGTCGGCAATGTTGAGGCCAACGAGGTTTTTACGGGAAAGTGCGACTGCATCATCTGCGACGGCTTCGTCGGCAACATCGTCATCAAGGTCTCCGAGGGGTTAGTCGAGGCGGCCTCGACACTCATGCGCCAGGAAATCAAAAAAAGTCCGCTGGCCATTATCGGAGCCATGCTCATGAAATCCCGGCTGCATCAGATCAAACGTTATGCCGATTATTCCGAATACGGCGGGGCTCCGCTTTTGGGCGTCAACGGCATCGTCATGATCAGCCACGGGCGATCGAGCCCCAAGGCGATCAAAAACGCCATCCGGGCCGCGATGCGCGAGGTCGAGCACAACATCATCGCCAGCATGGTTAAGGAAATCGGATCGAAATGAAAAATGTGGGGTTTTTGTCCGTCGGGCATTATCTTCCGGAAAAAGTTTTGACCAATTCCGATCTGGAAAAAATGGTCGAGACCTCGGATGAATGGATTGTCACCCGCACCGGCATCCGGGAGCGGCGTATCGCCGGCAAGCACGAACGCACGAGCCACCTGGCCATCAAGGCCGCGAAGGACGCCCTCAAGCGGGCCGACTTCGATCCCGCCAGGCTTGACCTGATCATTGTCGCCACCATCAGCCCCGACAGCAATTTTCCGTCGGTGGCCTGTCTCGTGCAAAAAGCCATCGGGGCCAGGCGCGCCGCGGCCTTTGACATCAGCGCCGCCTGTTCCGGGTTTCTCTACGGGATCACGACCGCAAAGCAGTTTATCGTCAGCGGCCTCTATAAAAATGCCCTCGTGATTGCCTCCGAAAAAATCACCTCGCTCATCGACTGGACCGACCGCAACACCTGTGTCCTGTTCGGCGACGGGGCCGGGGCGTGTCTGCTGGGGCCGGTCGGCGGCGACCACGGCATTCTCTCGGATTTTATGCATGCGCAGGGACAGTTTGGGGACCTGATGGCGGTGGTTTCCGACGAGCGGGAACCGTTGAGTCAAACCACCAAAACCATGCGCGTCCCGTTCGTCTTGATGCAGGGCAAAGAACTTTTTAAAATCGCCGTCAATTCGATGGCCGAGGCCGTCGAGATCGCCGTTAAAAAAGCCAGGCTCAAGCTTTCCGACATCGATTGCGTCGTCCCGCATCAGGCCAACGACCGCATCATCTCGGCCGTGGCCAAAAAACTCGACATCCCCAAAGAAAAAATCTTCGTCAACATCGACCGCTACGGCAACATGTCCGCCGCCTCGATCGCCGTGGCCCTGTACGAGGCCGTCGAGTCCAGGAAAATTAAAAAGGGCAGTCATGTCGTCCTGGTCGCCTTCGGCGCCGGCCTGGTCAGCGCGGCAAATGTGATCAGGTGGTAAAGGCGCGTGAAGCGTATTTTGATTGTTCGTATAGATTTCTTCGCTTCACGATAATAAATATGACAAACATCGCACTCATCTTCCCCGGTCAGGGGGCGCAAAAGGTCGGCATGGGGCGGGAATTTTACCAGTCCTCGCCGGAAGCCCGGGCCATTTTTGACGAGGCCGACGGGATTTTAAAAAATGGTTTGAAAGACGTTGTCTTCAATGGCCCTCCCGAACAATTAACGGCCACCGCGTACTGCCAGCCCGCCATCCTCACGATGAGTGTCGCCGCCCTGAAAGCCTTTATGGCGCATCCCAAATTCAAGGATGTCTCCGTCCGGTTCACCGCCGGTCACAGCCTTGGGGAATACACGGCCCTGGTTGCCGCCGGAGCGCTTCCCTTTGCCGACACGTTGCGACTCGTCGAGCGTCGAGCGGCATTTATGGAAGAGGCCGCCAAAGTCAGTCACGGCAAGATGGCCGCGATTATCGGCCTGCCGAAAGAAAAAATCATCGAAATCTGCGCTCAGATCGGCGCCGAGGCCGCCAATTTCAATTCGCCCGAACAGACCGTGATCACCGGCCACGCCGGGAAGGTCGCTGCCGCCTGCGAAGTTTTCAAAACCGCCGGCGCAAAAAGCGTGATCCCCCTCGATGTCAGCGGCGCCTTTCATTCCTCGCTGATGCGTCCGGCCGCCGGGAAATTCGCCGAAGAGCTGAGGAAAATCACGTTCAACCCGCCCCTCATCCCCGTCGTCGGCAATGTCAACGCCCGGCCGTCGGCCAACCCGCTTGAGATCCGCGAAAATCTTGGCAGGCAGATCACCTCCCCGGTGCAGTGGGTCGATTCCATCCGCGCCATCGCGGGGCAGGGGATCACGCGGTTCATCGAGATCGGCCCCGGAAAAGTCCTTAAAGGGCTTCTCCGCCGCATCGATCCCGGCCTCATCGTTTCCAGCATCGAAACCCCGTCCGACATCGAATCGTTGTCTTTTTAAAAACAGCTGTCGCATGTGTCGACAGGATTTTTTTAAAAAAAAGTTTTGCAAAGTGTCGACACTCTCATGACACAGCTCAGGTGATCTTCCCCCGAAAAAATGGACACAGCGAAGAGATGGTTTTAGTAAAGGAGCAAAATAAAGGAGCAGGCCCGTTTTTCAGAAAATTTTTGTGATCCCGAAAGTTGTTGCAGAAGTGTCACAC
>CAYHZK010000176.1:0-5082 GCA_964361085.1 uncultured Planctomycetales bacterium | reverse complement strand
GACATGAGGGTTCGAGTCCCTCCTCCAGCATTTTTATCTCTGATAAAAGACTCACTGTGTTTTTTTTATGCGGTGATACTGCGGATAATACCAGCGCAGATGGTCCTGAAGGACATCCAGGGGGATCTGCCCCGGTGCTGCCGACCGGTCAATATAAGTGTAGACGAGGAGGGATCCGAGGCCGGGGAACAACAGCCGTGAGATCGATCCTAAATCTCCCAGCGATATCGTGATCACACGATCCTCTCTGTGCCGCATCGTAAACTGCAACATCCGGTTGACATCGTCCAAGGAATTGGCCTTTGCCGCAATCTTGACAATATCGGCTCCCGCATTTCGGGAGTCTTTAAAAATCTTTTCAAGCTCCCTCTCCGACGGCGTTATCTTAAAATTGTGGGCCGAGACAATCACCGTCCGCTTCTGCTTTTTTCCGAGTTCAATCATGGCAGAACGAATCCCCGAGCTGAGCTCGATATCAATGGCGTCAACCAAAAGAATCGCAGCCTCAAAAATCCGCGCTTTTTTCTCATCGGAAATCCGCCGTGTCCCGCCTTCAGCCCTGTCATTGCGCACCGTCAGAATGAGCGGAACCCGCAGCTGCTTGAGCCTCCTGATATGTTCCATCACATCATCAAGGTTCTGGCTTTTAAACCGGTCCACGCGGACCTCAAGAGCGTCGACATCCAGGGGTTTGAGCTGCTCATTGGTCTCCTGATCCGTGACCGTCACGGCAACCCTAGGGGGCTTGTTTCCGGAAATAAAATTCATTTTGCTCATATCCCTCTCTCCCGCGTTGACGCCTGATCTTACGGATGCTACACTTGGTTCACATGCGAACCATCATCCCTCTGATTTTTATGATCACCTTCGCAAGCCCCGCCTCTGTCCTGGCGCAATCGCCCTCAGCAACGGCACCCGCGACCGGCAAACCCTTGCAAACATTTACGCTCAACGACGGAACCGTGCTCAAGGGGCATCTGACAGGTGTCAACGGCGACACCTACATCATCGAAACCCAAACCATCGGAAAAATCAACGTCGCCGCTTCCCGTATCGTCAGCATGACCAGCGGCAATTTTCAACATCCCCCGTCGGCGCCGTCCCTGGCCTCGCTGCCGGGACTTTCCTCCGGCGGGCTTACGCCCTTAGCCGGGATGAATGCCGCACAGCTCAATCTCTTCTCAGACCCACAGTTGCTGACGCAGGTCCAGGAACTCCTCAACGATCCCGCGATCATGGCTGTCATCAACAATCCCGACGTCATGCAGGATCTCCTGAGCCAGGATCCCCTGAAAATCCAGAATAATGCCGAGATTCAACAATTGCTGAGCAATCCCAAAATCCGGAACATCATCAACGCGGCCGGTCAAAAATGGAACGCCCCGGAAAACGGTCCGGGCACACCACCGCAGCACTAATTTTCAGGCGCCATAAAAAGTCCGGCTCCGCCTTCCTTAATAACCTTGCGTGTTGCCATATAACGGTCCAGCGCCATCGCACTTTCGCCCGCCTCTAACATCAATCCCCGGTTTTTAAACAATCGAATCGCCTTGTCCAGATGAGATTGGGCCGCGTCGTCAAAATCCAAAAAGGCGTATATCCCCGCCAGGTTATAATAGCCTTCCGCAAGGTTGGGATCCAGCTCAACGGCCTTTTGCAAAGCCCGGATGGATTCCTTATATTCGCCTCGGGCGGAATGGATGGATTCCAGGGCCAGGTAATAATACGGTTCGTCCGGGTTTATGGCCATGGCGCTTTTCATAATCGACAAGGCCTTGTCCAGCTCTCCCTCCTCAAAATAAACGAGGGCCAGGTCATAACGCAACGCGGCATTTTGAGGGTTGGAACGGACAGTGGTTTCGCAAATGGTCTTTTCATCTTTCCAGTCCTGATTGCGCAGCACGGTCCGGCCGGCATAAAAAAACACGAGCCCCGTCGCTAAAACAAGACTCAGCCAACGCGCCGGGGAAGCCGGGCGAGCCGCCCAGCGGACAAGGCCGGCGCTTACAAGAAGGCAAAACGCAAAAGAGGCCGCGTAAAGATAGCGTTCCGAAAAATACGCCGGACCGGAAATCATGACGGGAACAGGCAGCAGCGTAATAAAAAACCACCCGACGCAAAAACTCACCAGCGGCCGACGCCGGTATGCCAGCGCCAAAACAATCGCCAGCCCCGCAAGCACGGCGAACGACAAAAACATCTGCGGCGACATCAAAGACTGCGCGAGCGCGGCGCTGTCGACAAATTTTTCTTTTCCGAACGAAAAGTTCCCGGGCAGGATCGCGTGATCATAAGACAATGTCGTCGGCAGCAACACAACCACCACGTATTTCATGAAGGCCTTGATCATCAGCAGCATGGTTAAAAAAGCGCTGTCTGATAAATACCGGCCCGGCGTGACACCGCCCGGATTCCACGCCTTCAAGAGGACATAAACAATAACGACGCCAAAAAACGGCAGGGTCCGTCCGGCAATCTTCCCCAACGTCTCTTTCCGGCCTCGAAACCCCAGATCAAAAAATAAAAAAAGGAACGGCAACGCCATAGCCAGGTCATGGGTGAACACAGCCAGGACCGCAAAAAACAAGGACCAGCCGTAAGCCGTGCGATTTTCCTTCACATCCTCATCCCGACGGCGCGGGACATCACCTTCAAACAGATGTCCTCCATACCCGCCCGTCTTGATGTAGCAATAAAACGAAACAAACAGAAAAACAATCCCCGCGGTATCCACGCTGGAACTCAAAAACGTCACCGATTCCACATGAACCGGATGCAGGCCGAAAAGAAGCGCGGTCAAAAACGCAACCGTCCTGTGCCCGGTCAAGACAAATGCCAGGTGATACGCCGCCAGGACCCCGGCCAAATGGATCGCAAGGGCGATGACATGATAGCCCAAAGGATTATCCGCAAAAAAATAATACAGCAGGGCATGCCAAAATGTTTTTAAAGGCGAATACAGGCCTTCCATCCCTTCCGGCGGAATGAAGCCGACAAAAAACCGCGGCAGGTTCAAAAGATTTTGAATGAGCGGCCAGTTGAGGATATAGCCAAAATCATCGCGCACAAAATCATTCTGAAACACGCTGGAAAACACCAGCGCCGTCAAGGCCAGGATCAACCCGGCACTCAACCCCTGATTTTGCACAAAGCCACTGAGCCGCTGCTGGAATGATTTCGTTGACAAGGTTACGCTCCTTTTAGAATTTGTATTTGACCGAACAGCCGTACGACTTGGTTGTCGGTGTCGTGACCGGCTGCCCGGACATGGCTTCCGACAGCGCGGCCTTGACATAATTTTTCGAATCCGGGATGTCCTCAGGATCCGTACTGGCCTTGTCGTCGATCGCGCCCTGATAGATCAAAACCCCGTCGGGGTTGATGATAAACATATGCGGCGTCGTCCTGGCCCCGTACCTGCGGCCGACCTTACCGTCGCTGTCTAAAAGGACCGCGGTCGGCGCAGCACCCGTCTGCCGGGTCAATTCATCAGCTTCCTGCGGCGAATACTGCCCCTGCTGTCCCTCGGACGAGGAATTGATGGAAAGCCAGATCACGCCATTTCCGGTAAACTCTTTCTGCAGCGACTGCATATTGCCGCTGCCATAATGCTTTTGAACAAACGGGCAATCATGATTCAACCATTCCAGGACCACAAATTTCCCCTTGAACCCAGAAAGACTGTGACTTTTACCGCCGGTGTCAGACAAAGTAAAATCAGGAGCCGGTCCCCCTGTCTTAACATTAGCCATAGCCGGCACCGCCATAGCCAAACACACAACAGACAAAATCAACGACCGCGTGATCCTATTCATAATCTCCTCCGTGGTTAGATATTATAGAGTAAGGCAAACAGAGGAATGAGTAATATTCTGTACGCGCCATAAAAGGAAAATCTCTCAAAAGCGATTTGTGGCGTATAAAAATAGCTGACGATCGACACCGCCATCAAAACAACAGCCCAAACCTTAGCCTTCGTCCCGCCCAAAATCTCTAACCAGTCCGGTGATTGAAAACAACGATTCGCCTCGCGTCTTTGCTAATCTTTCCCTCTTGGAAATAGCCTCACCAGGTAGACTAATTTTTAATCAATGCCAAGGAACCGGTAATAGGCTAACTGATTCTTACGATCATATGCGAAATATTCCGTTTCCGAAATAAATCCGTTTTGCTTAGCATAAGAGCCTTGCCGAAGTAAATAAATCCAATCGGTTCTATATTCATATGTCCACCAAACTGGCGCCTTTGAACCAATCTCAAACGGGACTTCTTCCTTCATCTTATCCATGGTTCGTTCAACTAATCCTTTTAATTTGAGTTTTCTAAAATCATCTTCTGTGGTTTTAAATCGTAAATAAATACTCCCTGTGTCCGCAAACCAATATACATCACTTTTTATATCGGCTACGACGGGTGCGGGAGGAACACCAAACGTATCCTTAAATACAGCCTTAGGATTCATGGAACGCAAAATTCCGGATGCGATAAATCCGCCAAGGGTGACACCAATGAGCAGCATTATCACCGCCGGGATACCGGCACACCATTTCAGCCACGCTTTTTTCTTATTCCAACCGAGTATTGTCAACGCGACGAGGCCAAGCCAAACAAGCGCGAAAAAGGCAAGAATTATACCCCAAAATATTATTACGAATCCGGCACCCATTTTATTAATCCTAATATCGAAATGATACCCATAATAAAAATAAACAGTCCTTCACCCCTCCAAGTTTCTCTGATTTCTGCGGTGGCGAGATCATGCATCCTCCTTGGGAACTCGCTTGTCCATATCCTCAGTTGTCTTCTCTAGTTACTTTTAAATCTGCTTTATCCATAATTAATTTCCTCCCAAACCATGTTCAGAGAGGAACATTTCCGACGTGTTGAATGCGGTGCTTTTGGAAATACTCCATTCTTTCATTTAGGTCCAAATTGTCCCCAATTTACATTGCTAAATGAACTATTTTTATTTCGACACTGTTCAAACCACTTCTTTTTATCTATAAAATCACAAGATAATACTCGACTTCAGTACTGTCCGGTTATAAGTTGAACATTGTCAATTGTTTATCGTTTTGAATG
>CAYHZK010000175.1:0-5088 GCA_964361085.1 uncultured Planctomycetales bacterium | reverse complement strand
CACCTCGAAAGAACCGGCGATATCCGCAAGGGCTTCCACTTCCCCGTCGGTCAATGCGGGATTGAGGCGGCCATTGCCCAGGGTCTCCTCCTTGATCCGGCCGTCCTTCTTATTAATCCTGGCGATATCCGGAGCCATCCCCTTGCCGGAGGTGATCCACTCGGCGGATCCCGGGGCGGGAACGGCAACCATCTCGCCCCAATTGTTGGCGGCAAGATTAATAGAGGAGAAAAAGCCCGACACCCTTGACTTAACCCTTTGCTGGATCAGGAGCGATGGATAGAATTGCGCGATGTCAACGCCTTTGGACTGTTCCATGTGTTCAAAGATATAATCCACGACCTCATCCGTGAAGAATTCCGTCCAGACATTCCGGATGGCTTGCAGACGATCTGTGCGCTGAGCCGGCACAGCCCCTTCAAAATAGAAATGTTCAACGAGTTCATGTTCCATAATCGCCGCGGCCCTGACGACGGAGACGTCATCCTCCAAACTCAATTCATAGACTTCCAGAACATCCTTCTCCAGTGTTTTAAGAAAAGCCGGTTCTCCCGTTGCTTCCTTCCGATCGTCCCGCCCAAGATGAGCGCGGATAAATTCCCGGATCTTTTCCGCCTTATATTTGATGCGCCCATCGTGATAAACCCGCCGTATCTCGTGTTCCAACCCCATGTCCCCGGCAATCCTCACGAACGCCATGCGCGGGATGACAAAGCCTTCCGGCACCTTGAACAATTTGGAACTGAGAGAAAGTCCGACCAATTCTCCAAGATGGACGATCTTGCGGCCGACCAGCCAGGGGAGATAAAGGATCCTGCCGAAATAAGAGCGAATATACTGACTGGTGTAGGCCTCGATCATCTCCCGCGTCTTCTGCGCGATCTTCTTTCTCAAATCATCGACGACGAAACCAAGACGTTCGTTCCAGTCAACCGTGCTGACCGCATCCTCCAGCCCCCTTTCATCAAGCGTATCGACGAACTGCATCAAGTCCTCTTTCTTCTGCCTTGCCTCCTCGCGGAATGGGGCAAGCCGCTGGTCAACTTCAAAGGCAAGATGACCCAATTTTTCTATCCGTTCCCTGTCGGGCGACAGCCCTGTAATCTTGTCAAGCTGTGCCAGCTCCTTCTTCAACCCTTCATACGTTGAGATCATGGCCTCCCCAAAGATCTGATTCGGATCCTTAATCCTTTCATGGGCCTCCTTAAAGCGAATCCCGGCGGCCAGGACAGGATCATACTCTTTGCGGGTGAAGAGCTTTTCTTCAAACAGGGTGTCGACAATGATTGTCTTCCCTTCCTGTCCGCGGAGATATTCCAGGGTCTCCTCGCCGACAAGGATCCAGGGAAGATTCTTTCTGGCGGCGGCGCGGGCCGGAGGGCCATACGGGACGCCGGCTCGCGTAATGAAGGCCTGGACGTTATGCCTCATCAGAATATATATTTCGTCATCGCTCAAACGCTGTGCGACGACAATCCTCCCCTCGTACCGCCCGCGATCTTCCTTTAACCGCCGTAACGCCCTTTTTGTCTGTGCCTTCCCCGAGCGTTCCTCATGTTCCAGCATCACAACCTCTCCCACGCCCAACCCCTGGGACAGGGCATCAACAACAGGGCTGGAGGCGGAAGAGGTAAGGGCAGAAGAGCTTGCGCCCTTAGCGCCCCTTGGCGCAAATGCGCCGGACCCGACGCTGAAGGCCGCGGCGGGTCTTTCTTTCACGCCGTTGAGGATATGCTTCTTATCAAACTTTCGACTGAACACGGCATGCCCACCCGACTGATTTTCTGACAGCAACACAAAGACCAGATTGAAAGGATTCTGGTCCTCTGTCCGGCGGATACTGGTCTCCCGGAGGTGGTCAGACATCACCGGCCTTTTCCAGGATAAAGTCTGGGGCAGACCTGCCCGCGACAAAGCGGGATCGGATTGAATCGGGCTTGAGACATCGCCTCTCTCCGCCGGGCCCAGGAGATCATCCAGGTCTTCATCGCTTATCTCGGACTCTGTTTGTATTATCTCTCCCCTCTCATCATATATCTCTAAGGGATGCCGTATTCCAGACCGAGGCGTTCTGTGTTTTATCAAAACAAGCTCTGCGCCGCGTTTCTTTCCCTTGCCATCCAATACCGGCCGCAGTGTAGTTTCATCCATGACAGAGGCGATGTGTCCAAGCCCTTCTCCCATGCCCGATACAACCCTGTTATCTCTGGATTTAAAAAAGAGCTTTTCCTTGTTGAGATCAAACGCCCTTCTTCCCTGATCAATGATTCTGAATTCTATGATTTGTTCCCCGATATCCCACCGCAGCTCTATGTTTTTGTCCCGGCGTAAATTGTTGCCATGGATCGCGGCATTGAATATTCCATGAATAAGCGCAAATTTGAAATCGTTTTTAAAGTCCTCTCTCTGCAAGGGCGTAAAGACCATCTCTGCAAAATCTTCAATAAACTCCCGATAGAGATGCCACCGGGTGCTTGTTTTAAGCGAGAGGGCCCCCGCGGCTAAGTTCAAACTTTTATCGTGGTTCATAAGCAGGATCCGCGCGGCGGCCAATCCTTTGAGTTTCGCCGCGATCTCCCGATCTCCGTCCGACCTGCCTACCGGCGAGGAGGCGTCCGGTGTTGGCTCGCTCGACGAGAATTTCTTTACAATCAGCGCCGGGTACCGCGCCACAACGGGATTGACCGCCTCATGCACCAGCAAGAGTGCCGATTCGCCGTTCATCAGCCGCCCCGTCACCTCCCGCAGCCGTGTCGGCAGCTTCTCCATTCCCTCATAGACACGATGCCCCGCAACGGCCTCGTCGTCATCCCTCCCGCCATCCCTCCAGACATCCTTCGTCCCTAAGGCCACCACACTCTCCGCCCCTACCTTCACCTCATAGACCTCCGGCGTCCGGTTCAACACCACATCCCACTCTTCCCCACCCAGACCGGCCGTGCGGTACACCTTCGACCGGCTTGCCACACTCACCAGCGCATCCCGGTCGATCCAGTAGCCCTTCTCCTCAACGCCGTTTCCGTTCACCTGAGGCGAACGCCACGGCTGATGTTCCTCACTGACATGGATCCGCCCCCCGGCGTCCTTGACCATCACGACGGTATCGCCCAGATGGCTGATCCACACCGACCTTTCCCCTTCCGGAACATACGCCAGCACCATCGAGGCGATGTTCATCCCTTCGCCGATATCGTCCCGCGGATAACGGGTCTCGTCGTAGAGGCTCTGCATGGTCAGCAGCAGCGCCAGCTCCTGATCTCCCAGAGACCATTCCTGCGCCACACGGAAGACCTGCGGCGTCCGGCGGGCCAGAAAGGCCGTGAAGGTCATGTCCCATTCCGCGTCGACGACTCCCAAAAGGACACCGCCCTTGACCCGCGCGTGAATATAAGGTTTCTTCCGGCGATCCGGGTTCGCCTTGCGCCAGGCAATTGACACCGGGCTGGAGGCAGCATCATCGCCGAGGATGAGCCCCTCATTCATTTCTGAACCTTTCCCGGAATCCTCCACGACGGCCAGCTCGGGGCGATAATGTTCGATGGCCCGGCGGACTTCGGCAAAACTGATTCCACCCCGACGGATCGCGGCCATGGTCTCGAGGCCGCCTTCGCCGATGAGGCTGTGGGCCGGCAGGGCGATTGTGGTATCGTGACGTTTGGCGTAACGGGCGGCATAACGGAAACTGCTGATCGTGGCCAGAAGTTCGTTATACGTGCCGTCGGGACCGAAAGAGATATCCCGGATAACATTGCGGTCCTTGTCGAGGAAATGCGCCTCAAAGCCTGCGCCAAAGACCTTGTCCAGATTCACATGCGCCGGCACTCGGCCCCAGCGGTTAAATAAATTTTCCAAGATTGTCTTAACACCGTGATTGGTGATCGTGCTTAGAATCTCTTCTTTGCGTTGTCGCGCACTCTGGCTTAATCGAACTTCGGTATCGGATACCTCAATGAAAATGCCCTTCTGAATTAATTCCCTAAGCACACGGCCGGTGGGCTCCACCTCGGTGATCTTTTCCTTAGCCACAACGCCGTTTAATTGATCGATGGCGATGTGCAATTGTTCGTGCGGGACTTCGTGGATGTCGATATACGAATTGTACTTGCCCTTGATCCTGCGGTCCGGCGTCAAGGCGGTGCCGCGGATCCTGAGCGAGGAACGTCCGTCGTCGAACATCCTGTTTTCCGCCGCCGCAACGCCCTTCTTTAACATATCCCGGCCATGGACCACTTCAAACTGCCGGCCCACACGGTCTTCATAATCCGACGGATGATCCGCATCGATCCCCAGGACCTCGCGCAGGACAGTCTCGCGCGACCCGCCGGGCTGATTGGCGTTCTGCTCAATCCTGGTCAACGCGCGCCGGATCAAGACCAGGCTGGTCAAAATCTTGATGGGCTGGACGAAGCGGGCATCAACAGTTGCGTCTCTTCCCAGCACGCTCTCAATATCGTTTAAGAAACGGAAGACCAGCGGATGAGCGGCTTGCAGGGTTTGTTCCGCGGCTTGACGGTCCTCGGCAGGCAGGGTTGACAGACGGCGCACGGCCTGATTAACAGCAAGAAGCTCATCCGCAGGGATCCGCGCCAGACGACGGAAGACCTTCGCCTGAGACCACATCTTGGCCTCGTAATCCTCGTCCTTATCACCCGTCTGTTGTTTGCGCTGGGCCTTCTGTTCGATATACTCGACGGCGAGTTCTTTATGGATGCCCGCGCCGGCTTCATTCTTGCGGTTGAAATCGCTCTCGGCCGCGCTCCATGCGGTCAGATCATCGATGGGCTTATCCTGTGTCTTTCCCTTCATATAGTCGCGATACAGTTTATAGTGGGCCAGATTTTCTTCGTACCGGACGAAGCGGGCGCTGTTTTTGGCGCCCAGACCCAACAGGCCATAAATCTGTTCCGTGCTGACCTGCCGCAGGGCGCTGATAATCTTTTCGATCTGCGTTGGATAAATGTGTTGCGGGGAGGTTTGTTCGTGAGCGACTGCCGTCAAGATGTTTCGAGCCGATGAGGATTCTTTTGTCTGCGGTAAAACCTGCTCTTTCAGATACTGGAGATATTCTTCTTCGGAGGCGCGGGTGAG
>CAYHZK010000174.1:0-5227 GCA_964361085.1 uncultured Planctomycetales bacterium | reverse complement strand
CTTCTTCGCCGACCTTCACCTTGCCGCGCTCGATACGGCCCGTTGCCACGGTACCGCGACCGGAGATTGAAAAAACGTCTTCAACGGCCATTGAGAATGGCTTATCCAGCTCGCGCACGGGTTCAGGAATATATTCATCAACCGCTTTCATCAGATCGACAATAGGCTGAGTTTTTGCGGCATCATCCGGATGGCTTAAAGCCTCCAGGGCGCTTCCCTTGATAATGGGCGTGTTGTCGCCGTCAAACTTATATTTGCTCAAAAGGTCGCGAACTTCCATCTCGACGAGATCAAGCAACTCTTTGTCCTGGACCTGATCGACCTTGTTCATAAAAACAACGAGACGGGGGACGTTGACCTGACGGGCCAAAAGGATGTGCTCGCGAGTCTGGGGCATAGGACCATCCGCTGCGGAGACGACAAGGATAGCGCCGTCCATCTGAGCGGCGCCGGTAATCATGTTCTTAATGTAGTCGGCGTGTCCCGGGCAATCGATATGAGCATAGTGTCTTTTTTCGGTTTCATATTCGAGGTGCGAGATGTTGATGGTAACGCCGCGTTCTTTTTCTTCCGGCGCATTATCGATGGAATCATAGGAACGCGCCTCACGGGCCAGCCCCTTTTTAAAGAGAACAGTCGTGATGGCGGCGCTCAGCGTTGTCTTTCCATGATCTACGTGACCGATTGTCCCGATGTTCAAATGCGGTTTATTTCTTACGAATTTTTCCTTAGCCATGACTATCCTCCCTTTTTTTAAACTTTAAATTCAGATCGATATATTCCGTTTTATTTTTTACCTGCGGTCTCGCGAGATCCCTTGATCTTCTCAGCAACGTTATTAGGCACCTGCGCGTAGAACGACGGCTCCATCGAAAAGGAAGCCCGCCCCTGACTCAAGGAGCGCAGGGCGCTCGCGTAATTGAACATCTCAGCAAGAGGAACCTCACAACGAACGGTTTTGAGTTTGCCGCGATTCCCTGATGCAACAATTTTTGCCCGACGGGTATTCAAATCCCCGATAACCTGCCCCCAAAAATCCTCAGGAACCATACACTCCAGATCCATAATCGGCTCCAGGAAAACCGAACCGCCACGGCGCAGAGCCTCACGGAGAGCTTCCTTGCCGGCGAGCTGAAACGCAAGTTCATTAGAATCGACTTCATGATAAGAACCGTCGATCAAGGTCACAACAAAATCGGAGACGGGATAACCTGCCAAAATTCCGTTTTGCGCGGCTGTGCGGACACCTTCTTCAACGGCCGGGATAAATTCACGAGGGATCGAGCCGCCCTTAATTTTATTGATGAATGTGACGCCCTTGCCGCGTTCTTCGGCGGGCTCAACATCGATGACACAATGACCATACATACCGCGACCGCCACTCTGGCTGATGAATTTACCAACCACGTTACCAACCTTTTGCGTAATGGTTTCACGGTAAGCGACCTGTGGACGGCCAATATTGCATTCAAGATTATTTTCCCGCTTCATGCGGTCAATGATAATTTCCAAATGGAGCTCGCCCATCCCGGAAATAATCGTCTGCCCTGTTTCGTGATCATATTTAACGCGCAACGATGGATCTTCGTCCAAAAATTTGCGCAGCGTCAATCCCAATTTATCCTGGTCGGCCTTGGGTTTAGGCTCGATCGCCATAGAGACAACTGGCTCCGGGACTTTCATGCTTTCCAAAATAACCGGCAGCTTTTCGTCACACATCGTATCACCGGATTTCGTATCTTTCAACCCGACGAGGGCGACAATCTCTCCCGCCTCAACGCTGTTGATGATTTCCTGCCGATTGGCATGCATAAGCACGATCTTCGAAATACGCTCGCGCAATCGACGGGTCGCGTTATAAACCGTACTTCCCGACATCAGAGTTCCGGAATAAATACGAGCATAATATAATTTCCCAACATAGGGATCGGAAGCGATTTTAAAAACAAGGCCGCAGAACGGCGCCTGAGGGGAAACATCCCGGGTTGTATGCTCGCCGGACTTGGCATCAATACCCCCAACCGGAGGAAGATCCAGAGGAGAAGGCAAATAATCGCAAACAGCATCCAATACCGTCTGTACCCCGCGATTTCTCAATGCGGTTCCAACCAAGACAGGGACAAACGCGACCTTCAAAACCGCCCGGCGAATCGCGTCCTTGAGTTCCTGAACACCGATCTCCTTTTCTTCCAAAAACTTTTCCATAATCGTATCGTCCGCATCAGACAATCGCTCCAGAAGCTTATGGCGGTATTCCTTCAACTTCTCCTTTAAATGCTCAGGAACCTCGCTGCGAACCAATTCAAGACCCTGATCATCGGTGTAAGTGATATATTGCTGATTAACAACATCCACGATACCCTTAAATTGATCTTCGTGTCCGTCGGGGAAACATATCCCTGCCGCATTGGCTCCGAGCCGGTCATTAATTTCGCGGATGACACGATCAAATCTGGCCCCCAAAGTATCTATTTTATTGATAAAAAAAATTCGCGGGACATGATAGCGATCAGCCTGACGCCAAACCGTCTCGGTCTGCGGCTGAACGCCGCTGCACCCGCAGAGAACCACAACCGCGCCGTCAAGAACCTTCAACGACCGCTCCACTTCGACGGTAAAGTCCACGTGACCGGGAGTATCGATAATATTGACTCGCATATCCTTCCAAAAACAAGTCGTACTGGCCGCCGTAATCGTAATCCCGCGCTCCTGCTCCTGCGGCATCCAGTCCATCGCGGTGTTGCCATCATCGATGTTTCCCATTTTATGGATGACGCCGGTGTAAAACAGGATACGTTCCGTCGTTGTGGTTTTGCCGGCATCAATATGAGCGATGATCCCGATATTGCGAACATTTTTTAAAAGAATTTTTTGGTCAGTCATAAAATTACCACCGCAAATGGGCAAAAGCTTTATTGGCTTCGGCCATCTTATGAGTTTCGTCTCTCTTCTTAATGGCCGGCCCCTCGAGCTTATACGCAGCCAGCAGCTCCTCAGCCAGTTTCACTTCCATGGATTTTCCCTTTTTCTTGCGCGCAAAATCCCTGATCCATCGCATCGCCAAAGAATTCCCCCGCGGAACCGCAACCTCAACAGGGATTTGGTACGTAGCCCCGCCCACCCGCCTTGGCTTCAATTCCAGACGAGGACGGACATTTTCAATGGCCTTGCTAAACACACGAATGGGAGGCTCTTCATGAATTCGCTCTTGTAAATTTTCGAGGGCTCCATAGATGAGTCTTTCAGCAACCGTTTTCTTTCCCTCGGACATCAAAATACTGACAAACCTTGCCACCAGAGGACTGTTGTATTTCGGATCTGGCAGGATTTCTTTTTTTACAGCAGCACGTCTACGCATTTTTTTCCCTCTTGGCGCCGTATTTGGATCGCGATTTCTTGCGCTTAGCGACACCAGCCGTATCCAATGTCCCGCGCACGATATGATAACGAACCCCCGGCAAATCTTTCACGCGACCACCGCGGACCAACACAATCGAGTGCTCCTGAAGATTGTGCCCTTCCCCCGGGATGTAGGAAGTGACCTCGACCCCGTTGGATAACCGGACTCTGGAAATTTTTCTCAGCGCCGAGTTCGGCTTTTTAGGCGTCATGGTCCTGACCTGGAGGCAGACCCCGCGGCGCTGCGGGCATTCCGTAAGCGCCGGAGATTTACTCTTTTTAATTTTCTGTCGTCTTCTCTTGCGAATCAGTTGTTGAATCGTCGGCATATTTCACCATGTCCACTTGCTCATAATATTTGAGTCCTGTGCCTGCGGGGATCAGATGCCCCACAATCACATTCTCCTTAAGCCCACGTAAAAAATCAACTTTACCAGATGATGCGGCTTCTGTCAACACTCTTGTTGTTTCTTGGAAACTCGCAGCGGAAATAAAACTCTCCGTCGTCAACGAGACCTTTGTGATGCCCAACAAAAGCGGCGTTGCCTGCGCCGGAGTCCCTTTTTTCTTCAATATCTCCTCGTTGACTTTTTTAAACTGCCTACGATCGACGTGATCTCCGACGAGGAATTCGCTGTCGCCGGACTCTTTGATTTTAACCTTACATAACATTTGCGAAATGATAAGCTCAATATGTTTATCGTTGATGCGCACACCCTGCAAACGATAAACTTCTTGAATCTCATTCAAAAGATATTCCTGCAAAACTTTGTCGCCGCAGACGCGCAAAATATCCTGCGGCACGACGGGGCCGTCGGTCAACTGTTGACCAGCAAAGACACGATCACCTTTGTAGACGTTCGGATGCTTGCCGTGAGGGATCGTGTACTCTTTTGCCATCCCCGTCGGGCTTTTAACAACAATCGTGCGTAAACCTTTTCGGTCTTCGCCAAACTCGACGAGTCCGTCGATTTCGCTGATGGTCGCCGGGTCTTTCGGCCTTCTGGCTTCAAACAATTCCGCAACGCGCGGCAGACCACCGGTGATATCGCGAGTTTTGCCGACACCGCGCGGGATCTTGGCGATCAGATCGCCGGCATTAACATCCTGTCGATCGCTCACGAGAATATGAGCCCCCACGGGAATCGAATAAATACCAACGATCTCATTTTTCTCGTCGGTAATAATAACCTGGGGATGATACTCCTGTTTGTGCTCGACCACGACACGTTCCGTAATACCCGTGATAGGATTCTGTTCTTCTTGAACCGTCACGTCGGAGATAAGATCTTCTGAGTTGACAGCACCCTTAACCTCAGTGATGATGGGGATGGTGTAGGGGTCCCATGTCGCAAAAATCACGTCGGATTCGACCGCCTGCTCATCAGCGTATTTAAGCGTGGCCCCTTGAGGCAATTGATAACGCTCGAATTCCCTTCCGTATTCATTGTTAATACTCACAGCGCCGTTACGGTTCAAAACAACAAATTCTTTATTGCGCTCGACGACACGCAGCTGATGGTATTTAACGATGCCCTTGTGCTTGGTGCGATAGTAGGATTGCTCAACAGCGCGACTGGCCGTACCGCCGATATGGAAGGTTCTCATGGTCAACTGGGTGCCTGGCTCGCCGATGCTCTGAGCCGCTATGGTCCCGACGGCTTCGCCGATCTCAACCATCCGTTGGGTGGCCAGATTACGGCCGTAACATTTGACGCAAACTCCCCTGTCGGATTCACAGGTCAGAACGCTGCGAATGCGAACTTTTTCAATTCCGAGCTGCTCGATGACGGTCGCTTTTTCTTCAGTGATTTCATCTCCCGACTCA
>CAYHZK010000173.1:0-5227 GCA_964361085.1 uncultured Planctomycetales bacterium | reverse complement strand
TCGGCCATGTAAACGCCCATGCGCAGGTCTTCGACAAACCGGCGGTACATCCGTTCCGATTCGGCGTATAAGAGATTGATTTCTTTTTCTCTGGCGATATACCCCATACGCGGCCTCCGTATCCCAAAAAATAATTCTTGTCCCGCCCTTCGGTTCAGGTTAGAAAAATTTGAACCATAATTTTAAAAGCACGGCGATGTAACTGACCGCCATGGCCGCTAAGGCCGGCGGCAGGGCCAGCCGCGCCCAGCGTCCCCATCCGACCCCGATCCCGCTCTTTTGCAAATACGAATAGGCCACGACATTGGCCGAGGCCCCGATGGGGGTGAGATTCCCGCCCAGATCGACCCCTAGGGACGTCGCCCAGACCATAATCCCGATCCCCGGCACAAGGTGATCGATCACGCTCTGCTTGATGATAAACGTCATGGCCATGGCCAGCGGCACATTGTCGACAAACGCGGAAAAAAAACCTCCGCCCCAGAAGATGGAACTGATAAACCCCGCCGGCGTTTTAAAAAGCGAGGCTAAAAAATCCGCCGCCGTCTGAATGATAAACCGCTTTTCCAAAGCCCCGATGAGAACAAAGAGACCGATGAAAAACAACAGCGTCTCCGAATCGATGCGGCGCATAAAATGGCATTGATAAATCCGGCGGCCCCCAAACGTGAGGATCATAAACGCCGGCAAGAGCGACGAGAGGGCAATCGAGATGGGGATGTGCCATTGCGACAGGAGCGGCCTTCCTATGAGAAGAACAAGCATCACCGCCATCCCGGCGATCCCGCAGCGCAGGAGATAGAGGTCTTTGATCTGCGCTGTCGTCGTCATTCTTCTGAGTTCCTCCCCGTCCTGGTTTTTCCGGTATTCCATAAAATTTTTTCTGTGCATGAAATAAATCAGGATCATGGCCGCCGCGCCCGCCGCCAGCGCCACCGGGCCGTTGTGGATCAAAAAATCGTTGAATCCCAATCCCAGGGCCGTCCCTAAAATGACGTTGGGAGGATCCCCGACCAATGTCGCCGCTCCGCCGATGTTCGCAAGCACCACTTCGCTCACCACCACCGGCAGCGGATCAAATTTGAGATGGCGGCTCAGGTTAAAGGTGACCACCGACAAAAACAGCATCACGGTGATCGAGTTGATAAGCGCCGACAGCACAAACGACAAGATCGGGAAGAAGATCAGGATTTTTAAAGGATCATAATCCAGCCCTTTGGCGACCATCCAGCTGACCCAGTTGAAAAAACCGGCCTCGACGAGGATCTCCACCAGCAAAAACATCCCCCACAAAAATGCAATCGTCTCCCAGTTGACCGCATTGACCGCCTCCTGAACGTCAAAGACCCCCAGCGCAACGACCAGCACGGCCCCCAGAACGGCCAGATACATGCGAGGAATCCTCTCCCACATGATCAGCCCGAAAATCACGACAAAGGTGATCAGGGTGAGAAAACAGATAACATCCATCGGATGCGACGTGTAGGGAGTTTGCATTGTCCGTCCTCACTATGGTGTTAAGGGTAGACCCTTAAGGCCTACCCTCAACATCATGTTTTACTTACCGACAACTTCTGTCACAACACAATTGCCCCCCTGCATATTGACTTTAATCACCTGGCCGACCTCCAGGGTCGACAATATGCTTTCGGCAATGTGCAGGTGGACTTCTTTGCCATCATCGCTGTCCTTAAGGATCAAAGCGCCTTGATCCGGAAGCAGTTTCACGATGGGACCCTCGATGGTGCTATAGCTGACCCCCATGCTCTTGTTGAGTTTGGCGGCAAAACTCGGCGTTGCTAATCCGAAAATTGCCAAAATGGTGATCACGACCATGAGCTTGTTGTTCATTGCCTTATCCTCCTTTTTTGGTTTTTATTATGTTGATATGTTTACCCTGAATTCCATTCTACACGTTTCATTTCCAAAAGCTGGAAGGTTTTTTTATTTTTTCACCTCCTTCGTCCTCATTTTTTACCATTGCTGATTCCAAGACATTTTTTGATCGCCGGGATGAGCCGTTCGTCGATTTCGCTTTTCCCGATGAAATCCGCCGCCTGGATTTTTTGCGCCGCCTCTTTAAAGACCTTGACTTCAAACATCGTCAGGATGATCACGTGGCAATCGGGATTATCGATTTTGATATGTTGAGAGGCCTCGAGACCGCTGGAATGCGGGAGATTGATATCCATGAGCACAATGTCCGGCCGCACGCATGACGCCTTGGCCACGCCCATTTCTCCCGTGCTGGCTTCAAAGATCTCGAGGCCCAAATTGTGTCGCGCCAAATAACCCTTGAGCATCGCCCGAAAATCGTCGCTGTCATCGACAATCAAAACCTTTTTTGTTTTCATCGCATCGATCCCTTTCCTTTTCTCTAGCTAATTAAATTATAAATGCCGGGAAAGGATAAAAAAATCAGCGGATATACGGGCCGGGTTAGGTAGGACTACCTATCGCAATGTCGATAATCAACGGCAGATGATCGGATGCCGTTTTTTCCAGATGTGTTTGCGGAACGTTGACGGCGAGGATTTTTATTCCGGAACTGACAAAAACGTGGTCGATCCGTCCGACGGGATAGCGGCCGAACCAGGTGGCGAGCGGACGATGTTGGTCCAGGATATGCTGCGCGTCGCCGAGGTGGTGATTGATTGTGCGCCAGGCCCGGGATTTCGGCAGGCAATTGAAATCTCCGCAAAGGACGGCCGGCGCCGCGCAATCGGGGTGCCCAAGCCACTCGGGGCCCACCAACGCCCGCGCCTGATGCCGGCATTCCGGAACATAAAAACTCAGGTGCGCGTTGACGATTTGCAGGACCACGTCGTCGGTCGCTATAGAAACCCAGAGGGCCCCACGGGACTCCAGCTTGAGTTTCGTTTTCAGGGCCGGCAGGGATGCCGCGCGGATTAAATTCATGGGATACCGGCTCAAAATGGCGTTGCCGTATTTTTCCTCCTCCACCTGGATCGCGGGATGGAAGTGATACATCATTTCCAATTCTTTGGCGATCAGATGCGGTTGATCCATATTCAAGGTGCGTTTTCGTCCCATATCCAGTTCCTGAAGTGCTACGATGTCCGGCTCATAGCGTCCGATCACGCGCGCGATCCTCTGCGGCGAGACCTTCCCGTCCATGCCGATGCAGCTGTGAACGTTGTACGTCATAATCCGCAATGTTTTGGTTTTTGAAGGAACGCGCGATTGAGGAAGTCCTCTCGATCTCTTCAGCAAGCGCAGCGCCGCCTGGCGCAAGTCCGCTGTTTTAAGATAGGGCTTCTGTTGGGGGTCCGGGATGGTATAGGACGGCAGTAGCGCAAAGGCGTCCGTTTCTTTTTTCCCCGGTCCCGCGTGAGCGCCGTTCTCGAAGGGGAAACTCAAAGGAACGCCGTCCCGCCTCCATCCGGAAATGGTAAAAGTCCCGGCGTTGGGATGATGACAGAGACTCACGAGGTCGTTAACGACTTCATCAAAGAAAGGATTCTCAGGCTCGAAAATCTCGCCGGCCTGTTCCGGTAAAATAAATTCTCCCTTTTCATTCCAGGCGCGGACTTTCCCATCGACGTCCGGCATGAGGACCAAAGGGATATGAGCTGATTGTACCAGTTCCCGGGCCAACTGAAATTTTTGGTCCGGGGTCAATTCCTTAAAAATATACACGCCGCCGACAGGCCCCATGGCGGCGACGGTCACATCATGATTCACGGCGAAATCCGGAGCGTGGTTGACAGTAGGATTCAGCCGCCAGATTTTTTCGACCCAGCGCCCCAGATAACGCCCTCGCTGCAGCTGAACACCGTCCTCTTGATCCTGCATCATCCCCCGGGCGGGCTTGCTCTCGGGAAACAAACGCTGAAAGACCTGGCTGACGGCTTCTTCAACACCCCGTCCATAGAAACCGATATAAGGGATGGTCGGCTCCTGACCGTGGTCGGAATAAACCCACACGTCGTAATGCCGCTGTCGCGAATGCAATGCCGCTGAATAGATTCGGGAAATCGCTTTGTCAATCCCCTTTAAAGCCCAGTGAGCGGTTTGGGATTCGGGACCCCGGCGGTGCGCTTGTTCGTCATAACCGATAAAATTCAGATGAATGACCGGCAGCCCCCGCGCCGCGTCGATGCTCGCCCCCAGCGTGATCAATTCCCTGAGCAGGATACACAAGCACACGCGAAGGAAAACAAACTTAAACTCCACTAAAACATTTTCCTTTTTTATCAATCCGTAGACAAAATCCATAACGGCCAAGACCGTTTCCCATAAAACCAGCGCGGCCATGCGCAGCATCGCCACAAAGTGCGTCAATACCAGCACAATAAAATTAACGGCATTCACGTCTTTCCAGATATGAGCCCAACCCAGCGATCCCGCGCAAAAATGGGATTCCCTCGCCCCGCCGCTGAAGATGTTGGAATACGAACTCCCCCCCGTCAGAAGTCCCTCTCCCGGTCTGGACAAACGCTGTTCGATTTCGCGCACGGAGTCTCCGTCAAACATGCGAAAAACTTTTCGGGATTGATTGTCAAAGAAAAAAAAGGACGGCACACATTGTTTGACGCCGTAAAACAATTCTCCCTGAACCGATGGGGTTGTGGACGGCAGCCCCGGATAATGGGAATGCAGCCGGTATTTTTCTTTTTTTAGTAATTTTTTCAAGAACGGCATTTCGTTTTGCTCCAGGGCCTTTTCCAGTTCCGACCGGGAAAATCCGTCGATCTGGATCATGACAAGCCCGGGCGGAGTTTTGAATTTGGGGATCATGGTTGCTCCTCAGGGGCGGTTTTTCCCAGGACAGCCGCTTCGCCGGCCTCAAGGGCATTTTTCAGCAAGTCCTTTTCTGTCTTGAGGCTGTCTTTGAATGCATCCCAGACCGTATTTTTTCTTCGGGACAGCGTACCCTTAAATGTCAAATTCCGGTAAAGATCCAGCAGGCGTTTGGCAGAGCGTTCCATGGAAAACGCTCCGGCTGTTGCGCGTGCGTTTTGTCTGATCCTCTGCCATTCCGTCTCACTCAATTGGGCAAACCAGGTTATCCCTGAGGCAAATGCCTCTTCGTCCTCGACGGTCAGTAACCGGCCGTTGTTCTGATCCTTGATGATTTCCCGGATCGCGGGGGCGTCGATGGCCGCAACCGGAGTCCCGGAGGCGAGGGACTCCAGCAGTACCAGCCCTTGCGTCTCGCTGTGGGAGCTGAAAATAAACACATCCATCGAATGATAAGCGTCGA
>CAYHZK010000172.1:0-5258 GCA_964361085.1 uncultured Planctomycetales bacterium | reverse complement strand
CGTCCACCGCCAGAGCCGCCAGACGTTCCTCCAGCCATTGCTCCCCGCTGCCCAAAATCACCAGGTCGATCCCGATTCCCGGCAATGTCCCTTCATAAATCCCCTCGATAATATCCGCCAGGATATCCAGCTGTTTCTGGCCCACCAACCGCGACACCACCCCAACCAGCATCCGCTTTGATCCCGGCTTCAAAGCCCCATACACCTTGCTGCGGTCCTTTAACCCCACCTTCGTCACATCCCCTCTCTCCGACAACACTGTTTGCAGCACCCGCTTGTTCACCTTCCGCGCCCACATCACGTCCTCGATCCCGCCCTTGATCTCATACCGACGAGCGATCATCTTATCGTCCGCCGGATTCCACAAATGGAAGTCGATCCCATTTAAAATCCCGCCGAAACGATTCCCAACATCATACAACAGCCGGTCGATCTCAAAATACGTGCGCCGGATATCCTCCGCGTACGTCGGACTCACTGTATTGATATAGTTGCCTTTTGCTCCTAAAATCTTGACCACGCCGGGCACCGACGCCATCAGGTTGATCTCGCCCGACTTGATCAACAGCCTGCGGATGATCTCGTGTTCGGGCAGCCCCAATTCTTCTAACCACTCCTCTGGGTAATTCCCCTGATACCCGATGTTATGGATCGTAAACACGCTCCCCGTTTTCTGGAATTCTTTCGAGAACATCGTCCTCATGTACACCGGCACAAGCGCGGTGTGATGATCATTGCTATGGATAATATCCACAGGTTTTCCTAAAATCTTTAATAACTCCAGCGCCCCGCGCGACAACACGATCGATTCGTAGAACTCCGTCTCCTGTCCGCTGTACGGCGTATTGAACAGATCCTCGCTTGTGACAGCCAGCATATACACCTTGATCCCGCTGATCGTTGTCGTCTTCACTGTCAATTTCTCCGCCGGGCGGTTTTCAAACGGAATCTCAATCTCAACCCCGGCCAGATCCTCGACCTCATACTTGCTCAACTTCTCTGCCATGCTCCGGAAGTACGGAATCACCACACTCACCTCGCTGCCCTTCTCCACCAGCGTCTTGGGCAGTTCATACATCACGTCGCCAGCCCCGCCCACCTTCACCAGCGGCCCAAACTCCATGCCCACAAACGCCACACGCCCCTTAAACTGCGCCTGCACCGCCACCTTCCCGTTCCCATACGGCAGATCCGCCCAGACATTCTCGCCGTTGATCCCTGTAAATACAAACGTGTACTCAAATCCGCGCCTGGCCTTCAGCCGCACTTCATAAATCGCCTTCCCGTTCTCATTCTTCACAAACGTCGCCGCTGTCGGATATTCTCTCCATTCCCGGTCCGCACCCATATTTGAGAACAACTTCACCTCACGGCTCCCCGTCAGGTCCGCCAGATGCGCCACCGCCCTCAACACCACTTCATCCCCAGCGTTCGCCGTCACTCTCACGCTCTCGATATATCCGCTTAAGAGATTGGTTTCCCCCTGGCTCAAAATTCTTACCCCTTCCCGGGCTGCTTCATCTTCGATTGCCTGCTGCTCTTCATTTGTTCGTCCCAGGACACGCAAGGCCTCTTCCCGTGTCTTGACATTTTGGGCCACCAAGCGATCATATTCCTCTTTATTACGAATCATCAGGCTGTCTTGATAACGGATATCCTTGTAGGTGTGATATTCCTGCATATCGCGCCCGGCAAAATAGGTTTCAACGGCGGTGCCTGTTCTTAATGTCGCCTGAATATCCATCTCCTTCGTCGGGAAGATCACAAACACATGCGGACCGTACGGCTCTTTCACCGGCGACTGCGGGAAGTAGGCATCGTGTGCCCAGTCATAATTCTTGGTCAGTGATGTCGGAATCGATCCATCCTGATGCGGCGAATTCATACGGAATCCTTCACGATCCTTGGCCAGCGACAAGCTCACCAGACCACGATATCCGATATTTCTCAACAACAACCCGGCCCCTTCCCGCTCAATCCGCTCCTGTTCGATATCTTCGGCGTACTTTGTCTCTTCATATACGGCGATCTGCGCCTCCGCGTCATAGAAACTCAACGGTTTGATCATCTGCCCCATGAACACATTCTGAACCGCAACTTTCTCGGCAGGGCTTGTCGTCTTATGAATGATGACATCCGGCGCCGCCGACCAGTATTTCCCTTCCACCTCGTGATACAGCCTGAACACCCGCGGCCGCGGCCCATCCCTCACGACGATCACATCCCCCAGTTTCCACTTCGCCTCAGGCTGAACCACGGGTTTGCCGGTCTTCTGATAGATGCGGATCGCCTTAAGCGCGGCGGCAAACCACGGTTCCGCTTTCATCCCGGCGATCTTCAACAGATCAGTGATCGCATCCAGATGTTCCTTCGAATCCGCGATGCGGTCCAGCAACCGGTTATGGGATGACTCAGGTCCTTCAAACATATGCAGCAGGTGGTCGATTTAATCCGACAAAATGATCTCCAGCGCTCTCTGCCGTTTTTCCCGGGACACATTGTTCTTTTCGTCGGCGGGTGGCGCGCGGATCGCGGCGTACGACACATAAATCTCCCCAGCCTGCACATACGCGATGTTGCCGGCCCTGCCATGGAAGGTCAAATCAATCGTCACTTCGTCTCTTTCGCCGAACCACAACAGTTTGTCTTCTTTTGTCTGCTGCGCGAAACTATAATTCACCGCCGCCTCGACATCCTTAGCCGGTATCCCGTTTTCCGCCGCCACGGCAACGACGATCACGTCCCCGCGTTCCCGATCCAGCATCAAGCTCACCGGCACCTTCACCTCTTTGACTCCAGCCACATCACCAACCTTCACAGGGAAGGTTTCCGCCGGCCCCTCGGGCTTCTCGATGAGACGGCCGTTATTCGAATTCGAATGAATCTTAATGACATAGAGCGGACCCTTGGGATGGAATTTCTCAATATCGCCGGTCTTCTTCGTGGTCATCAATCCCGCCAGGAAATTGAAAGGAAGTTCTACTTTCATAATCTCAACCGCGCTCTCGGGACGAGATTCTTTAATCCATGTCCGAATCTTTTTCAGATATTGCTCTGCGTAAATGGACTCGTCGGCGCTGTCGAACCTCAGCCAGATGAATCCGTGAGGAGCCATCGTCTTAAGCGCCAATTCTATGCCGCCCTTGATCATAAGATCCCCAGGCCACGGCGCGTTCATGGCGACGATATCGAAATCTCCAGGGAGCGTTACGTCTTCCATCCCTTTGGTAATGAATTGCAACGGCAATGACGGATGTTGTTTCATGAGATATTGATGATCCGGCTGCAAGCGTCTGTCGCCCTCAATCCCCGTCAATTCGCCCACTTGATATCCCTGCTGATCAAGCCATAACCCCAGATCAACCAGAAAGACGCCGTGTCCGGTTCCGATATCAAGCACCTTGAGGGCCTGACTCTTGACAATCCCCGCCGTCTCCAGGGCCTTCGCTAAGACATCGGTCGGGTTCTCGTCGGCCATGACCCGATCGACAAGTTCTCCGCCTGATATTTCTTTCTGTTCCTCTTGGTCACGATCATCAACCGTGATATTTGTCGTCGGACCCTGCCTTTGTGAATCACGCAAACCTAAATCCTCTCTCAACTGCGCCATGACCGGCGCCGGCGTGTATCCTTCGGGGCCGCGGAATAACTGTTCGATCGCCTTGTCGAGCAGACCGACGATGTGCTGATAAACCTTCAGGTTGGCATCCGGCCCGACGAGGCCTTTGGTCAGCGGATTCGTCTTCATCTCAATCACATTCGGGAACACCTTGCGATCCAGAGGAGTCTCGCCGCTGTAAGCGACCATAAGGCCCTCGTAACCTTTTTGCTGCGCCAATCTAGCCGCGGCCGCGTCCACACCCTTCATGTCATCCCCGCTGAAAATAGTGTATTCTGCCTGAACATCCTTGCTATCGACCGCCTGTCGGATCGGGACAGCTTTGTCGATGCCGATCATTTTCCCGTTGATCGTCGTACTGCCGCCTTTATAGAGATAGAAGCGGTCAATTCCATCGACGATATTGACCAGCGTCTTTTTCATCTCCTCAAAACGGTCGATAAAGAACGGTTCCAGGAAATCACGGACCAGCATCGGGCGAATCGGTTTTAAAGCAATCTGCACTCCCTCACGAATCGTGACACCAAAAAGCTTATCATTGAACGGAATGCCATCCGTATTCAGGGTGATGAAGTTGCTGATCATGTCTTTCTTTTCTTTGGCATCGAACTTTTCACTGGAATTCAAGACCCTCAGAATCTCCGTCAAGGCGACCACCTGATACAGGGTCAACATCTCGTCTTCATTTAACAGGGCCGACCGGTCAATGGCCTGGACGTATTCATACATCTGCGCCACTCGGAGCTCCATGAGCATCAGTTGGTCGATATTGCCGGGGATCTTAATAGCGGTTGTGACGTCACGGACCTGATTAAGAAGGTCGTCCGCCGTGGCCTCGCTATGGACGATCTTGCGGGCCAGAAGATCCAGGTTGGCGCGGTCAAGCTGTTCATCATTCAATTTTTCGGCCAGGGTTTCAAGAACCTCAAGGCTCTTCTCAACACCCGGATACGCGCCGGACTTGACGGATGGATTCAGGAGACGGGCCAACGCCAGAAGGAACGGACGGAACCGGTTGACGAACGGCCCGAACAACTCGCTGCGGACAGTTTCAAGAACAGGCTCTGGAATCTCAGCCCCGATGCTCTTGCGGAACTCGGGATTGACGCCGTAGGAACCCGTTTCGATATTAAACTCGTACTTGTTGCCGGCCCCGTCGGCGAAGACCACAACGTTGTTTTCTATGAGCCATGGGAGAACATCCACGCGTTTGGAACCTCTTTCATATTCATTGTCCGTAATGATCCACGGGATCAGAAGTCCGTACATCACCATCTCCATCACAACACGTGTCATTTCTGTGCTGAAATCACCTATGCGCGGCGCCAGGTTGTCGTCCATATCAGCGTAAATCCGGCCTCTCCCGATCGTAAGGATCTGTTCTTTAATCTTGTCGTCGACCTCGAGACGGCGGTTGCGGATCACGACGCCCTCCATCCCCTCAAACCGGATGACATCCCCCTCCTCGACCGGCGCGGCGCGGGTCTTGAGGATATGGTAGAGAACAGCGCGCAGGGCCGCATCGTCCCAGGCATTGAGCCGCAGGAAGAGCGGCAGGAGCCGGGTCGCGATCTCGCGCATATCTTTGCGGGTGAGCTCGGACGTCAGGAGAGCCTCCGCCACAACCTCCTGGGCGTCC
>CAYHZK010000171.1:0-5313 GCA_964361085.1 uncultured Planctomycetales bacterium | reverse complement strand
CATTCTCTGATATTCCGCCTTCTGTTCCTCGCTGGCCCACGACGACTCGATAAACCTCTTGTAAAATTCTCTCAGCGTCATCGAAATCAAATCCCCGTTGGTCAAGCCGATCCCGGCCCGTTTGTAGATCTGCGGATCGGCGTAACGCATATCCCCGCCGTGCATATCGCTCACATAATTGACAAATCCGCGCCGCAGCAGCGCCGAACGCACCCCCCCGCTCGTCCAGTCATAAACCTCTGCTCCGTCGAGCTTCTTATGCTTAAACAGCCACATCCATGGCTCGGGCACGCCGGCCTTAAGCAGATATTCCCGCCACGTGAACTGCCGATTGCGGACCGTGTGTGTCGTGACCATGTAATGCGCGCGGATCAATGTCTCGGTCTGGAACGCCTTCAGGAACAGGCTCCACACCGGCACGGCCGCGACCTGCCCGTCATTCGCCGCGATCACCGGCGCCTTCCAGTTTTCTTTTTCGGCGGCCCGCTTTCGTTCTTCCAAACGATCAATCAGCGCCAGCGACGCCTTGGTCACAAATTCCGCGAAATGCGACGGTGTCGGATACTGCCCGCGGTTCTGGTCATCGTAATAGTACAGGACCTGCACGTACCATCCTCTCACGTCGCGGAACAGGTAAACGGGGATGCCTTCGTCATTCTCCGAACGGTACACCAGGACCTCTTCATCCCGTCCCTGAACATTCACCGTCATCCGGAACTCTTCCTTTTCCTCCACCTTCAGCGGGATCGGCAGGCCTTCATAATCCAGCGGTTGTTCGACGACCTCGAACCTTCCCGTCTCCGGATTCATCTGCCCCTTGCGCGCTCTCAAATACTTAGGCTCGACGATCACGACCTCCAACCCCATCTCATGCAGCGCCCGCGCCAGATATTGCATGACGCGCCCCAGCCCGCCGGCCAGCAAGGTGACTTCCGGCGCTAACAGGTAAAGTCTGCGTCCCTGCAGATTCTTGAAGGCCTCTTTCCCGAAGGCCTTCATATCCTTAAACTGCCGCAGCATCAACAAGACCGCCTCCACCAACGCCCCCCGTTCCTGCTCATGGGACTGTTGCAAAACGCCCATCTGCGGCGTTATCTCCTCGTTCGCTTGTGCGACGTCCGAGAAGGACGCCTCCGCGCTCACTCGTCGATGCCTTGCATCTGGCCATTTTGCAACAGTCCCATCATATCCTTTATGCCCGTCGTAGATCGTCTTTAAGAACTCAACGAGCATCCCCCTCATCGCCGGCTGCAATCCCAGCACCGCCCTTAAGAACGGCTGCCGCGCCTCAACAGGCCCGACCTTAAACAACTCACTGGCCCGACTGTAAGTCTTCACCAGCTTCGCCAGGGCCTTCTTGTCCTTGATCCGGCCGTCCTGGTCAAACATCGCGGCCAGCTCTTTCTCCATCCAGAAATTCAGCTTCGCCCACGTCGCGATCACTTCTTTATTCTCACCCAGCTCATACCCTGCGGCGGTATTGCGGATAATTCCAAGCCTTTCTAAATATCCGACCAGATCGGCGACCCGCACGCCAGAGGCCCCGTTCCCGACATTGGTAAAGCCATAAGCCTCGGCCATCTTTTTGCTGACCTCGGCCGTCATAGACGCGTCGAGCTTCTTAGGCAGGTGCCCTTCGTCGTGCCATTGCAGGAACTGTTCCGCGAGGCCAAACAGCATCGCCCAGTAGGCCGTCATCTCGCCTCTCTGATCTCGTCTGACTCCCTGCGGCAGCGGCAACCGATTGTTCTCAATCTCGGGAGCCACGTGAAGAATCTCAATCACTTCGACACCGGCCTCGTTCAACCGCGTCCTGAACCACGGGTCGAATGTAACGCCTTTCTGGGCCAGCAGCCATTCGATGGCGCTGATGTTCTCCTCCGAGCCGGCAATGCGTTGAATCAACCGGGCATGAACGGTTTCATCGGATTGTCGCGGATGGAGAAGATGATCGATCTCGTCGGAAAGGACCAGGGACAGGACGCGCTGACGGATTTTAAGGTCAACCGCGTCGAACCCGCCCTCCGGCGGTCCGCGGATAGCGCGCAGGGAAACATAAATCGCGCCCTTATCGATATTCGCGAAAGCCCCGGCCCTGCCGTGGAACACCAGGCTGATTGTCACGATATCCTTTTTGCCGAACCACAGCAGTTTGTCTTCTTTCGTCTGCTGCGCGAAACTGTCATTCAAAGCCGTCTCAATGTCTTTAACCGGCATGCCGCCCTCGGCCGCAACCTCGACGACGCTCACGTCCCCGCTCTCCCGATCCAGCCTCAGGCGCACCGGCACCTTCACATCTTTGACCCCAGCCACACCCTCCGCCTTCACAGGGAATGTCTTTCCTGTATCGTCCTTAGACAAATTCTGCTCGAAACGAATTTTACGGCTGATCTGACCGACAAAGCGCCGGGCCGCGGCCCAACGCTGTTTTATAGCCCGCATTTTTTGTTCGTCATCAAGGATGAAGAGTGTTTTTATAGCACCCATGATAATGAATGGAAGCGCGATCGTCGTATAGAAGATGACATCACCCAGGACCTCAAGGGCTCCCATATACGGCGCGATCCAGTCGCTGGCGAGGGCTATCGGCGAGATCAGGGCCAACGTCAAGCCAAGCCCGATCGCGGTGAACCACCGAACCGCCCGGCTGGACGTCCGCACCGGCGCAGACGTTTGCCTGACTTCCAGGACCTGAATCTGTGACTGAACCTGCTGAAGTCTGCGGGCTATGCGCAGGATTTCCTCGCCTTGTCCCCGGTGACCACGGTTTGCCTGCGCCCATTCCATCGCTTGAGTGATATCAACCGTTGCGCCTGACGCGCCGATCCCCTCCTGCATCAGGTAAACCTTCAACTGCAGATGCAATTTCACCAGCTCGACCCGCAGATCTTCCAGCGCCACGGTCTTCCCGAGGAGACCTTTTTTCAACATGAGCCGCGCGAAGGAGCGGTCGGCCTTCACCCCGTAAACGGCCGCGTTATTGAGGATCTCAATCACGACACGGACAATTTCAGGATGATTGAATAAATAAGCAATCGTTTCGCGGCGGGCTTCCTCTTCATTCATGCCCTGGAGGTGGAAGACCTCGTGGCCTTCGATCAGGGCGGTGAGGAGGATGAGGAAAGTCTGTTTCTCGACGGATGAGAGTTCAACGAGTTTCGCGAGGGACCAGAGGTTGATCGTGAGGGTCGGCACGCCATTGACAGAGTCAACGGCCATAACTGACCCTTCGGTGCGGCTAAAGTCGGAGGTCACGACGATTTCAACCGGCGGGGCCTGGGCCAGGTAAGTCGAGTAGGAAACCAGTTCGCGCAAGGCGGCCATGTCCTCGCGGGTCAACGAACCCATGCCGCCGACGGACACAACCTCGCCGCCCTTAACCACGACCGCCACATGCACGCCGCGCTTGGCGGTCCTCGCCTTTTCGGATTGAACAGGCTCAAACGGAGCTCCCCGCCCACTTGTTTTAATCTCCAACCAATTTTTAACCAGCCACATTATCGGTATCAATATAATCCCTATAACTGTCCACACAACCCACTTGAATAACTTATACAATGGTGTGTCCATAATCACTCTCGCTGACCAGAAATTATGATATTCACGTACCAAGAACCATGCAGCATCTTCCGGCGTTTCGGCTTTGAAGAATGAACTCAAAACATTATCCTGAATTAAATTTCTAAACAAAGGTTGTAAAGTCTCATTATCCCGATAATAACTCAAATACAACGCAGTGTTTCTCGTTGTCAACTTGTCGAGTAAAAGATTTCTAATTATAGTTACATCTCTTTTACCTGCTAATCCCAGCCCATAGGCAATCACCACTCGTTCAAATTCACTACGGTACGATGTATATGTATATCGCCTTGGACCGACAACAACATATTTAAATTCTTCTATTGCAAACTCTCCCCCAATCTCTTCCACAATCTCGAGGGCAAGCTCGTATCTCCTCTTTTGCTCTGGTGATAAATCGTAATACCGTTCCCCTTCAGGTCTATACAGCGGTATATTGACATAATAATAAATTTCACTTAAAATTTCGTTCATAAGAGTTTTAACTGCCTCTTTTCTTAATGTCTCCTCCACTGTCATCATCTGACTCGCATGGTACACAATATTGCTTCCCGATTGATCGATGATATAAGTATACAGTCTCCTGATGTCTTCCAGTTTTTCTTTTGTCAAACTGGATCTCTTCACATCTATTATTGCCTTTGCCAGTTCCTCCAATTGCCAACTGTGTCTCATGGCATACAATAATTGCTCACGATCCAAATTTCTTTGCAAAGCGTTCATCTCATCAATGACATCCCTTACCCGGACTTCAAAGTCTTTAACCTTTTCTGAGTAATAACTTCTTTCTGTGTAAATTGCGTCGCCCTTCGAGTCCGCAGAATATCCCTGCCCGCCGAAGAAAGTCAACATCACAAGAAGCGTTGCCTTAACGATATTGCGCAGTCTTTCTCCGATAGACCTATCGCCCTTCCCGGAAAGCTCCGCAACCTCATTCCGGCTGCTCGTCCAGATGATCTCCTCTAACCGCTCTCTTGCCTTAAGAACAGTCCCTTCGTCGACCTGGCTGTTGAGGTTGAGCACCCCTTCCAGCAATGTCACCTGCACCGACTCTTCCGTTTCTTTTACGACAACAGACATATCTCCAACCTTGCCCGATGGAGGTCCGCGCACCGTATGCTCTTTCCCGGCAAACGGCTTCTTAAACACCGCCGTCACAACCGACGCCGCAGCGCTATTCTCCGCGACCTCGTAAACCCTCCCCGTCACCGTCGCCAGCGTCTTCCCGCCCTGATCCGGGCTCCCCGCGGCGCTCCCGGCCTTTTCTTCCTCCGGCGTCTCTTCCTCATCGACCGGCACAGAACCTCTCGACTCCTGCAGGAATCTCTGATCCTTCATCAGATCGTTCAGGCTCACCTCATAAATCCTCTGCTCCACTTTCACCGGTGCGGCCTCAACCGTCGAAAGATCAACAAGACGACCGGCTGCGTTCTTATACACGGCTAGTTCCTCCCGGCTCAACTTCACCGAGACGGCAACAAACACGGCACCGACGGGATTCTCTTCGATCACCGGCACCGACGCGCCAAGCACCACGGCTCCCACAGAGCTTTCTTCCATCACCGGCACCGCCGCCACAACCACCGATGCCCCAACCGGTGTCTCCTGCACCGCTCCCTCGCTCAACGGCACGGCTGACCCCACAACCGATGCCCCAACAGGCGACGACTGTATTTCTTCCTCGCTGACAGGCACCGAGACGCCCACAACCGATGCCCCCCCCGGCGGTGTTCG
>CAYHZK010000170.1:0-5381 GCA_964361085.1 uncultured Planctomycetales bacterium | reverse complement strand
GGTGGTTATGATTCCAGCGGGCGTCTCCCCCGCTGCGGGTTCCAGATTGAGAGAGGCAAAATATCCCTCCACCTTCTCGCTCTCCCGGACGGCGTATCCCTGGTTTTTAAATATTTTCAGCATGTAAGGATTCGAGTGGGAAACATAGGCGCACAGTTTTGAAATCCCATGGCGTTTGGCCGCGATTAGAAGATAATCCGACAAAAATGACCCGATGCCGATCCCCTGATAATCCTCGCGAACAACAATCCCGATCTCGGCTGTGTTGTCTTCGCCGCGAATGTATCGTCCCAGACACACCATCTGGGCGTAGGGCTGCGGCGAGTCGTAGCCGGCGATGGCCATGTCTTTGTTGTAATCAACGCCAACCCTGGCCTGGGCGACCTCATGCGGCAATGCGTCCACATTCATCAAATACCGCTGATAAACCGTCTCGGGCCGGTGGCTGTAAAAAAAGTCCTGAATGGCTTTTTCGTCGTCGGGTCTCAAGGACCGGAAATAGACCGTCCGTCCTTTGAACGTGCGGCTGTAAGGGATGTTTTCCTTGACGGGGCTGTCATCGTCTTTGATGGTCCGTTGATCGAGGTAGACATAATGTTTTTGTTTCAGATAGTCCAGGAGTTCGTCCCGGAATTTGGGATGGGCGATTTGCGTCAGGGCAAGCCCGCGTTCGCGGACCGTTTTTCCATGAAGATAGGCGACACCGTATTCGGTTGCGACATAATCGACATCGGCCCGGGACGTCACGACACCGGCCCCCTCATTCAAAAGGGGAACAATGCGCGAGATCTCGCCGTTGCGGGCGGTTGAGGGCAGGGCAATGAATGAACGGCCCCCTGTGGATCGCCGGGCGCCCCGGATAAAATCCACCTGACCGCCAAATCCGCTGTAAAATTTCGTGCCGATGCTGTCGGCGCAGACCTGTCCTGTCAGATCGATCTGCAGCGCGGAATTGATGGAAACCATGTTCCGGTTTTTGGCAATCACAAACGGGTCATTGACATATTCGGAGGGATAAAAATGAAAATCGGAATTGCGATGAACGAAACTGTACAATTTGCGCGTCCCCAGAATAAAACTGACAATCGAGACCCCGTCATTGATTCCCTTTTTCCGGTTGGTGATATTCCCGTTTTTGTAAAGCTGCATAATCCCGTCGGAAACCATCTCCGAATGGATGCCCAAATCGGATTTGTCCTTCAGGTGATTTAGAATGGCGTCGGGAATGCTCCCGATCCCCAGCTGCAGGGTATCGCCGTCCTGGATGTGCCGCGCGACATGCTGTCCGATTTTCGCGCAGGCCGCGTCGACTTTATACCGCGGCAGTTCCAATAACGGCTCATCAGCCTCGACGACGTAATCGATGCCATCCAACGGAATCTTGGATTGACCAAGCGTTTCCGGCATGAACCGGTTCATCTGCCCGATGACGATGTCCGCCTTTTCGATGGCCGCAGGCAGGATGTCGACGCTGATTCCCAGGGAGACATCGTTGTTTTTATCCGGGTAAGAAACCTGGACCATGACGCAATGGACCGGCATCTGCCCTGTCTTGAAAAGATCGGGAATCTCGGAAAGAAAAATCGGGGTGTAATCGGCGTCGCCCTTCGAGATGGCCCCGCGAACATTGGGGCCGATAAAAAACGCGTTGTGCCGGAAGGCCTTTGCGTACTGCGGATCGGCATACGGGGCGCGGCCCATCGTCAACAGATGAACGATCTCGTTGTCGCGAAAGAATTCCGCATTTCTGACCAGGGCATTAACAAGATGCTGGGGCTCGGCGCAGTTGGATCCCACCAGGATCCGTTTGCCCTTTTTGATCCGGCGAACCGCCGTGTCCGCGTCGACCCAGGATGTGTTTTTGCGCTTAAAGTGGTGCATTGTCATGGCCTTTCCTGTTTTTTACGTTGTGGCAAACGCCACATCCACGAGCTGCGGTTGAACCAGTCTTTGAAAATCGGTGAATTTCATCTTGATCAATTCCCGATGATTTCCGGCGTTAAAGGCAATCACGTCGTCCTCAACCAGCCGCGTGGCCACGTACACCGGAATCCGGTAAAGGTTGCCGAACGGCGGCATGGCGCCGATTTCGCAATCCGGGAACAGGCTTTTAAATTCAGCCTCGCCGGCAAGCTTGACCTGGTCGGCGCCCGTTGTTTCCTTCAAAAGATCCATTTCAATTTTCGTTGAGGCCGGCAGAACGACCATCGCCATTTTTCCATCGATCTTGACCATCACGGTTTTTGCCATCTCCTTCCCGGAAACATGCGCGCTCTGCGCGGTCTCCTGGGCGGTATACGCCGTCGAATGGCTGATCACGACATATTTGATTTTGTTCTCATCCAGATAGTCCCGCAATTTTTGTATTGGCATTTTACCCTCCTTTCTTCAATAAAATAATAATGTTGAGAATTTTTTAACGGCTCGATTTTCAAATTTTGTAAACCCTCCGCAGCTGAAATTCTTCCTGTTTTCCCGGATTCCATTGCTGGACGGGCCGGAGATATCCGACAACCCTCGAGAAAATTTCGCAAATGCCGCCGCAGCGCAGGCAGATGTTTTCGTTTCCAGCCGCATAATATCCGCAGCCGGGGCACACGCTGTACGTCGGTGTGATCGTAAAATACGGGAGCCTGTACTTTGAACAAATCATTCGGATCAGGGATTTCAGGCCTTCGACTTTTGTGATCTTTTCACCGATGAAAATGTGCAGAACCGTTCCTCCGGTATAACGGATTTGCAGGTCGTCCTGAAGCTCCAGGACTTCAAAGATATCGTCGGAATAGTTCACCGGAAGGTGTGTGGAATTGGTGTAAAACGGCTCGTGCCCGGCCTGATATTCCTTTTCGTTGGCGCAGATGATTTTGGGATGCTTTTGCTTATCGATCTTCGCCAGCCGGTACGAGGCCCCCTCGGCGGGCGTGGCCTCCAGATTATAATTGTTCTGGGTCTCTTCCTGGTACTGGAGCAGCGCCTCGCGCATGAAATCCAGGACCTTGGCACTGAACTGATGCCCTCGCGGTGACGCGATATCCTGGCCGAACAGATTCAAGCAGGCTTCGTTCATGCCGATGAGTCCGATGGTGGAAAAATGATTTTTCCAATATCCCCCCATTCGCTTTTTGATGTCCCTCAGATAAAACCGCAAGTAAGGATAGAGATTTTCCCCGGTTAATTTCTCCAGCAGCAGCCGTTTGGCTTCGAGGCTTTCTTTGGCTGTGTCCATCAAGGCCCGGAGGTTGACAAGGAATGTCTCTTCGCTTTTTGATATGAACCCCAGCCGAGGCATGTTCACCGTCACAACGCCGATGGATCCGGTCAAAGGAGCCGCCGCGAAAAATCCTCCCCCGCGCTTTCGGAGTTCCCGGGTGTCGATTCTCAGGCGGCAGCACAGGCTTCTGGCATCCTCCGGTTTCATCCCTGAGTTGATGAAATTCGCAAAGTACGGCGTTCCGTATTTGGCCGTGACCTCCCATAATCCGGAAAGATGCGGATTATCCCAGTCGAAATCCGAGGTGATGTTGTACGTCGGGATCGGGAACGTGAAGCCCCTGCCTTTGGCGTCACCCTCCAGCATGACGTCCAAAAAAGCCCTGTTAAAAATATTCATCTCGTTTTGAAAATTTTTATACGTCAGATCGGATCGTTCGCCTCCGATCATCGCGGGTTCATCCGCCAGATCAGACGGGACGACGGCATCGAGCGTGATATTGGTAAACGGCGGTTGAAACCCGGCGCGGGTCGGAATGTTGATGTTAAAAATAAATTCCTGCAGGGCCTGCCTGACTTGTGCGTCGTCCAGCCCGTCATATCTGATGAAGGGGGCCAGCAGGGTGTCAAAATTCGAAAAGGCCTGAGCCCCGGCCGACTCTCCTTGCAGGGTATAGAAAAAATTCACAATCTGGCCCAAGGCGCTTCTCAAATGCCGGGCCGGTTTTGATTCGAACTTTCCCGAGGCCCCCTGAATCCCGGTCTTTAACAAATCCCGCAGGTCCCAGCCCATACAATACGCTCCGAGAAATCCCAGCGTATGGATGTGAAAATCTCCGTTACGATGCGCGGCGGCGGCCTTAGGCGAATAAATCCGTTCCAGCCAGTACATCTTGCTGGCTTCGGAGGTCAGGGTGTGATGAAGTCCCTGCACCGAAAATGTGGTATTGCTGTTCTCGGAGACATGCCAGTCCCGCCGCTCAAGATACCGATCGATGAGATCGATATCGAACCTGGACGCGACGTCATGGAGACGGTGAAACGCTGGCATACGGGATCCTTTCTTCGCAACGTCAACATCGCCGGCTGCGCCGGTTTAAGACAGCGGCCGACACGGAGATCTCAACAGATCCCCGCGCGGCGACCGCGGGTCATCATTTGACATCCACTTTGATCTGCTTCGGCTTTGCCCCTTCTTCCTTCGGCAGGATGATCTCCAGGACGCCGTCCTTATACGTTGCGGCGACTTTCGAGGAATCAACACTGGCCGGAAGAGCGAAAGAGCGGTGAAAAGCGCCGTAATAACGCTCCGAGCGGATGTAATCCCTTTCTTTGATTTCCCTTTCCTCTTTTTTCTCTCCCTTAATGGTGAGAGTGTCGTGCTCGAGATTGATCTCAATCTCATCTTTTTTCATCCCCGGCAGATCCGCCTTGACCCTGATCTGGTCTTTTTCATCCACGATATCGATGGCCGGAGTCCACAGAGTCCCTCCATCGCCTGTCTTGAGCGGACGATGCAGACCAATATCGAAAAGGCGATTCATCTCCCTCTGGAAGTTTTCAAGGTCCTCAAACACATCTAATCCGGTTTCGCTGGTTTTCCATGGAATGAGTTTCATTTCATCTCCTCCTTTCTCGCGTCTGATACGACAGTCGCATTTACGTTATTCGTTTCTGAAAATTGCCGCCTACCGCCCCGAGATCATTTCTTCCTCAACGATTCTTTGGGCCTCGAACCAATCATCCCAGGCATGCCCGTCCTGGCATCCCCTCTTTCTGTAGAGTTCGTACGCCTTTTTCTCCACCCGTCTGGCAAATGCGTTGAAATCCATATCCTCGTCGCGGTCCTGCCGGACTCGCTCCGTTGACTCATGACCCCGGGTTCCCTTTTGAATTTTGGTTGTTGTGACCATTGTGTCCCCCCTTTCGTTACTGGTTATGTCCTGTGTCCGCTGCAAATGTGTTATAGCGCATTGTTAAAAAAAATGATATGAGGCAAAGTGCCGCAACGAGTAGGTAGCATTACCCATTGGCGGTGGGGTGTCTGCTGTTTTGGAAATTTTGGGACGACTTTTAGACAAGACCCTTGTCGATGGCGTACTTGACGAGGGCGCTGGGGGTTTTGAAGCCCAGTTTATCCGTGAGATTGGAACGGTGATGTTCAACGGTGC
>CAYHZK010000169.1:0-5421 GCA_964361085.1 uncultured Planctomycetales bacterium | reverse complement strand
ATTCAAAACGATAAACAATTGACAATGTTCAACTTATAACCGGACAGTACTGACTATGCATATAATATGCAACGCAACGATATTGAACGGATCGGCGATGTTGATCCCGGCGATTCCATTGGTTACAGCCTCGGGACTGCGATCGCCTTAAGCTATCAAACCGCCGTCAATTTTTCCTTCAACCACTCCCTGACGCTTAAGACGGAACGCAACGGCGCCGAAGTGCCCGGGTCCTTCTTAAACGTGGCCGCATTCCGCACGGGGTTAAACTGGGCGATCAACGAAAAATCGTCGGTTGATTTTGGGGTCAGCATCGGAGTGACCCCAAACGCGCCGGACGTAACCGTCGAACTCCGGTTCCCCTATACATTCTAAAATCCATCCCAGCCGACGGAGCCTGTCACCGACAAGAAGCCCGGTCCCGCGTGTTTAGCGCAGGGCCGGGCTTCTTAACTTACAGATTATTTTACTGCAACGATTAGAAGATCACGTTCCCATTGAGGATAAACTGGGACGCGGTCTCATCGTTATCCGAATGAAAGAATTCACCCGGAGTGAACCAGCTGGCCTTGGCACCGAACGTGACATCTTCGGTGTAAGCGTACAGCAGTCCTACCCCGACTTCATCCCCGACCTTTTTGTTGGTCGTGGTTCTGGGGCTGGTGGTCGAACCATCAGGTTGTCTCATGGTGAATGACGTCGGCGAACAGCTGGGGCCTGCGCCGCCGCAGTTGCCTTGATTACCATTGAACACTTCCTTGTCAACCCAGAGGGCATCCCACTGCAATGTGGCCGTGACATCTTCGAGGGGTTTCACCGAAGCTTTGGCCGTCATAATGTGGGCGTTGGTCAAATCAAACAGGGTGTTATAGATGGTGCCGCCTGATTGATTTTCAAACATCGGATCCCACGCGGTATACCGGTCATTCGTGCTGCCTTTCGCCTCCACAGCGTTGCTGTCACCGGAGACATAGGTATAGGCGCCGACGACAACCGGTTCCCATTTCTTGACAGCCTCAGCCTGGACCTGGTAACTGGTGATGATCTGAGCGGCCTGGGCCTCTCTTTTCACGTTATCGGTTGTTCCCGCGGTTGCGGCCTTGTTGCCTCTTTGTAGAGCCAGCTCTGCGGAAACGTTCAAGCCTTTAACCGGATTGGTGCTGGCATGAATACCGGGGGTATAGACGGTATCGGGTTTACGACCTGTTCCCGAAGTCCCCTTGGTGCTTTGATCGATCTTGGCCCAGAAATAAGCCTCGACCACGGATTGCCAGGCATCGCCCACCTGGTAGTTGGCGTTGCTCCCGAAGAGATCGACGTCATCATCCTGGGCGCCTGTCCCAAGCAGGTTATTGGCATCAACTTTTGCGGCAACAATGTCGATGGTCAGAGGATTGTAATCCAGGACCATGCGGACCGCATCCAGAGCGGATCGCTTGGTCATGTCCTCGGCGACGTTGTTGATCCCGCCGGTCGCTGTCGCGTTGTTGGTGCCGGTCGCATCCACGACAAACGAATTGCCGTAAGCGAAGACCTGACGACCGATAATCACGGTCAACGGCGAATACAACATCTCCTTCAGCGTCACAAACGCGAGGTTGACGTCGATATCGCTGTTGGCGGCGTCTTCTTCGTCCCAGACCCTTTCGTTGATCAGAGCCACGGTCGCCTGAACATTGTCGGTCAGGTCGGCATCAACCCTCAGCCGGGTCTGCGTCATGAGAAAGTTCTGGTAGAAGTTTTCAGCGATGGTTACGTCGCCGAGATCAAACTGATCGCGGACGACCCAGGTGCTGTCGATATCGCCGCTGATCTTGACGTTCTGCACGCTAGCAAATGCCGGCATGGCGACTAACGAGGCCATGAGCACTGCTAAAAGTAGTTTCTTCATAATGATTTTTCCTCCCCAAAAGTCAGTTGAAAATTTTTCTATATTAAACTAGGAGTCTTATATGGTCTAGATCATCTCATCATTAGACCAGTGTCTCGATGACCCGTGACTTGTAAAATATCATCCCTCCTTCCTTCGTCGGACTGGAGTCATCACTGGGTTGGTTAAAAAGCAGGTTCATTCTCACATGGGGCCCATGGGGTGTCAATCATTTTTAGCGATTTTTTAGTCGCCCGTGAAAAAGCCGCGCTGCAGGCGCGGGGCAACCGGATGGGTTAAGGCCCGACGTGAATTTGGAAAATCCGTCAGCCAAGCTTGAATCGTTTCATGAGGGTATTGAGCGAGTCCGCCCTGTCGGACATCTCGCGGACCGCAACGGCGATTTCCTGGGAAACACGGGTATAAGATTTGGTCAGATCGGTGTTGCTGCTCATCTCGATGGCCTGTTCGCGCATCGACTTGGAAATACCCTGCATCCGGGCAGCGACGCTGACAACATTCTTGACGATATCCTTCAGATCCCCCAAAGCGCTCCGGGAAAGATTTGTCCCCCGCTCCACCAGACCCGAACTTTCGCCGGTGAGACCATTAATTTCTTTGGCTAAAGAAGCGCTGTGCTCCGCGAGTTTGCGGACCTCGTCCGCCACCACTGAGAATCCTTTCCCGTGCTCGCCGGCCCGGGCCGATTCAATGGCGGCATTGAGGGCCAGGAGGTTGGTTTGATCCGCGATATCGGTGATCATCATAACCGTTTCCGAAATTTTTATAAAACTGCCTTTAATAGCATCCATGGCCAGGGTCATATCCTCAATGACCCTGCCGATTTTTTCAGCATCTGTGGATGTCTGCTGGGTCAGACGATCGGACTGGTCGGCGATCTGCGCTGCGACCTGTATGGAACTGTTCAGCTTCTCAAAACTGCTCAATTGCTGCTGCGCCCCGACGGAAATTGTTTCCGTTCCCGATGAAATGCTATCGATGATCTCTGTTAAACGCCCGACAGAAAGGACGACCTCTTTTACCGTATCATGGAGATTCTCCATCAGCGTATTAAAATTCTTGGCCAGGTCCCCCACCTCATCCTCAGATTCCACCTGCACGCGCTTGGTCAAATCGCCTTCGCCTTTCGCGATATCTTGCAGGCGCGTCACAACGTGATACAAAGGGCCCGTGATGTTCCGGGAAAACATAATACTGCTGCTCATGGTAAGCATCAGAATAAAACAGGCTACAGCGAGCAGCGATATCTGCACCCGCTTCACCAATTGTTTAAAATTTTCCAGTGAATATTGGATAACCATGTCGGCCAAAGGCTTCTCTTCCATATCTTTCAAGGACATGATCTGGAGCATAGAACCCTTCGCTTGATAAGGCTTTGCGGACATCTGCTGAAGAATCGAGGAATCCATGTTCTTTAGCGTTGCGCCGAGAACGGTCCGCTGCTTTGCGTCAAGAGAACTGGCCGCCGCCTGATTTCCCACCATGATGGAAATATCCATCCCTGTAAGATGGCGGATTTTATTTGCAAATTCATCGTCCAGATAATACCCGAGGATCATAGCCCCGCTGGGATAACTGGCCAGACCGACAGGGAATATCCCCATCATCGCCAGGTTCTTGCCGTGCAAGCCCTTAAACGTCAAACTTCGACCTGTCTCGATCACCGAATGGATCATCTGTTTTAACCGCTCATCGACCTCAGGGGCAGACTTTTCATCCACACTGACCAGCCACTTGCCGTCCGACGAAAAAACATCAAAAATCGGCACGCGCAGCTGCTCATAATACTTTCGACAAAAATCCCGTATCGTTAAAGGGTTCCCCCCTTCCACCACATCAATCAAACCGGGGAGGCTGGCAACCAGGCTGCCCTGCTCCAGAAGATTATTGCTCTGGGTTTCCAGAAGAGATTGGATAATCAACGAACCCCTGGACATGATTTCAAGAAGCTGTTTATGGTTGGAATCGGAGAGGATCCAACTCACAGCAAAAAGGACGGCCGCCAGGGTCAACGCCAAAAAAGCAACCATCATGAGAGACATTTTAGACCGCAGGGAAAGCACCATCACATCTCCTTCGGAACGGATTTATTCCTCTGGGCGGCGGTTGCTGTAGGTGGAGAAGATGTAGTCCCGTTCTTTCATATTGGAATGACATTCGGCGCAGTTGAGCCAGATTTTGCCGGCGGCGGAGGGGCCGTTCATTAAGATATTTCCGGAGGCATCGAATTGAACATATTCCCAATCTCCCCGCTGGGGATCATACCCGGCGGGATGTTTAATCATCATCGTGATTGTCAACGGTTCCTTGGGCACCCCCTTCTTAACGTTGTAGTGCTCCTTAAGAAAGATCGTACCCTCCTCATAAGGCTGAAATTCCGATTTCGTGTTTTCTGTATCTTCGGACAGATAAAGCCGGACGTATTCGGCATAGTTGCGATGATAGACATCAGAATTTTTGTTGACGTAAATCACGATAAACTGACGCCAGTGAAGGCCGGAAAATTCAAACCCTGTCAGCCGCTCCCACGTTGACTGGTAATCTTTCAACAGATCCGCGTACTTTTCAGGGACTTTAAAGACGCCGGTCAAAAACGGCTGCGCCTCCTGCTCAGCCCGATTGATAATCATGATTTCTCGCTTGGGTTTCTCACCATCGGATAAATTTTCCTCGGCCATGATCACTGATGATCCGGCCAACAGTCCGAAACCCAGCAAAAAAAGACTCGACCCAATGCGCAAGGACATTCCCTGTTTCATGATCGGCCCCTATTCCTTGTAAAGTTAATGTCTTAATGACGCTCAATTTTAAGAACGCCGCTCTTCCCTTCCCCTTTTTCCAGCGATAATTCCTTCGCCTCGCCGGCAGCGAGAGAGAACTCCAACGGGCTATACTGAGGAAGCCAGAGCCTCATCTTCTGGATATCCCCAGGCACATTGTCCATAACAAACGAATACTCGGTATTCCCTTCAGCGAATTCAAGAATAACATGGTGGGCGCCGGGGATATTGGCAATATAGGAGCGCATGTTGGGATGGATTTTGCAGCCGATGCGAATGACATGATCCTGGGGCCAGTTCATGTCGACGGCAGAATCCTTGCCCGGAGGAACCAGCCCGGCATCAAACAAAATACCGGTTTTTGTGTCATTCGTATAAATGTTGTGGTCGATGGTGTCCGAATTCTTAAAAATCACCTTAGCACCCGATGTCCCCACGACAATCTTTTTTGTAAAAGCCTTGTCGATTTGGTCAACCTCTAACGACCTCATCGCTTCAGACGGCTTATCGTCGCTGAAATAAAGCAGCCCGATAAAAGGGCTTTTCTTCTCAAAAACAAATTTCCCTTCTATCTTGTCCGCTGACGAATCCCAAGGAACGCAGCACACCAGAACACCCGTCAACAGGAGCATCAATGGGAGCCTGACTGTTTTCATGTCCTTACTCCTTTCTTATTGTTGCGAATTTTTGTGATCTTGGGACTGTTGCAAAACGCCCATCTGCGGCGTTATCTCCTCGTTCGCTTGTGCG
>CAYHZK010000168.1:0-5431 GCA_964361085.1 uncultured Planctomycetales bacterium | reverse complement strand
TGCATCAACCTTGCCGCCGCCATCGTCGCCCAGACCGTGGCCGCGAAAGAACGCAAAAATCTTCACGAACAGGTTTTTGAAAAACCTTAAGTGCGCCATTACGCAATACGGCCCGCAACGGATTCTGCATTCGCAACACAATCATTCATCGAAATCCCGTCAAGATAATTTCCCAGAAGGTGCAGATGCGGATACGCGGCGAGGATATCGCTGACGCGACGCCTGAGAGAAGGATAATTGCGGTGATACTGCGGAAGGGCCCTGGGGCCTGGAGACTGGAAAGAATCCAGCGGCTCACGCGCCGGTTTTAAAATCCTGACGATCTCGCTCTTGGCCATCCCCAGCAGCTCGGTGTTGCTTTTGCCGGCAATCTCGGGATGACGCGCCCCGCCCATCATGACCTGCACGAGGACCTGTCCCTCCGGCGCGCGGTTTTCGAAAATCTGGCTGCTGAAAAGAACCCCCAGGATATCCCGTCCTTCGCTCGACGGGATCAGATAACCGAACCCTTTCGGGAGGCGCGCGAAACTGTCCTTGGGGTAAACCAGTCCTGCCACGGCAACAGGCGCGGAGGGGATATTTTCCAGCAGTTGCGCAAACTCCAGATTGACCGTCCCTAAAATCCTCGCGGCAGCTGGAGCCGGGGCCGCGAGCACGACATCATCGGCAAAATAGGTGACGTCGGTGGTCTCAACCGCATAACCGCGGCCTTGCGGTTCCAGAGACAGGACACCTTGACTCGTGGCAATCGACGCCTCATAACGCTGCTGCAGCGTTTCAATGAGCTGCCCCATGCCGCCTTTTAAAGAATAAAGAACGGATTTTCCCCTCGTGGGATTGCCAGCCGCGGCAGATGTTTTCAGCCGGCGTTTTTCAAGCGAGATCCGCCAGGCGGCTTTAAAAAGGGAACCGTGCGTTTGTTCCAATTCATACATCCTGGGAAAAGCCGCCCTGAGGCTCAACTCCTCCACGTCCCCCGCGAAAATCCCGCTGATCATCGGATCCAAAAAATATTTTGTGAAGTTTGGCCCCAGCCGCCTTGTCCCGAATTCCGCGACCGTTTCATCCTCCGCGTTTCCCCGGGAGACAAAAACCTCGCTCAGAATCCTGACCTTGTCCCGCAGCGACAGCGGCTTGAATTTAAAAAAAGAAACCGGGTCCATCGGCACGGCATGCAGAATACCGTCGACACAGATGTACCGGACCGCCGCCTCCGTCCTGGAGGCGATCAGATCGTTTTCAAGTCCGAGCTCTTTCGCGAGATTGATGACGCTGGGTTTGGAATCCAGAAAACCATTGGGGCCGGCCTCAAATTGCACGCCGTTGCGGCGGATCGTCCGGATGGGGCCTCCAACGGCCGGCTCTTTTTCAAGAAGGCGGATGTGAACGTCGGGCGCGGCATGAAATTTGCGGGACAGCGCGTGCAGGGCCGTAAGTCCGCTCAATCCACCGCCGATGATAATAATTTGTCTGGCCATAATATAACACGTCGCCGCTGGCTGTGTGCTGGGCCCCAAAAATCATTTCAGGGAATACGAATGCACGGTATCGACGAGAAGCCGAACCTTGTCGACATCAACATCGGGAAAAATCCCATGGCTCAGATTAAAAATATATTTCCGGAACCGGCGCGCCGCCTTCAGCGTCCGCAGCACTTCCTTTTTGAGGATTTCATCGTCCGCGTACAAGAGGCCGCAATACAGATTCCCCTGGATGCCTTTCGTGGTCCAGCGCAGCACAGGGTCCGTCACAATGTCGACCGTTTCGCAGACGGACAGAAAATCACTCTTCGTCTTTCCCATCAGCGGCAAAAGGTGATATGAATTTTTAAGATAATAGATCGACGGCAGGTTCACTTCGGTAAAAATCCGCCGCACATACGGCAAAACCAACTCCTCGTAATCGGTCGCGCGCAAAATCCCGCCCCAGGTGTCAAAAAGCTGAAACACCTTGATGCCGGCTTCCTTCTGAAGCCGCAGATAACGGATAGTGTTCTTCGTCAGAAAATCCATCACCTTACGGAATTCTTTCGGCTGCTGGTTCATAAACCGGATGGTCTTGCGAAAATGCGCCGAGGAGCCTCCTTCGATCAAATACGAAAGCACGGTAAACGGCGCGCCGGCAAACCCGATCAAGGGCACCGACGGCGAAAGCTGCTTGTTGACAAGCTGAATCGTCTGCCGCAGATGCGGGATATCGCTGAGGTCGTGGTACGACTTTAAGTCCGCGGCCGATTGAAGCGGGTTGCGGATCACCGGGCCGCTGCCGTCAACGAACGAAATATCGAACCCCAGGTTGATCGGGAGCGTCAGGATATCGGCAAACAAAATCGCGGCGTCAACGTTGAGGATGTTCACCGGCAGACAGGTGATGTCGGCGGCGATCTCCGGGGTCGCAAACATCTCGTCCAGCGAGTGTTTCTGGCGGATCGCGCGGTATTCGGGAAGAAACCGCCCGGCCTGGCGCATGAGCCAGACCGGAACGGTTTTATTCTTCCCTTCAAAGGCCTGGAGGAGCAGGGATTCCATATTTAATTTCTGCGTGAAGCGAAAAACATTTACTACACCGTCTTCGAAAACCTCTGATGGGCGTTTTTTTGGCGCAGATACCAATCGAACCCCATGCAGACGTTTCGCACAAAAATCTTTCCGGTCTCGGTGACGGTGATGATATTGTCCGCCACGGTCAGCAGGCCGTCGGCCGCGCATCGGCGGATATGCGCCTGTTCTTCCGCGAAATACTCGTCAAATCCGACACCAAAAACTTCAAAAAATTCTTTCTTGTCCAGGCCAAACCGGCACATGAAGGCGCGGATGACCCATTGCCGGATTTCATCATCGCGCGAAAGGGTCTTGCCGCGCTCGATGGGAAGTTCATTCTGCTTGAGAAAACGGTAGTATTCGGGAATGGTTTTATAATTCTGGAAAAAAGTCTTTTCCAAAAATCCGATGGCGGATACCCCGAGGCCGATATATTCGTCGGCCGGCTTAACGGTATACCCCATAAAATTGCGATAGAGCGTCCCTGAATGAAAAGCGCGGGCCAATTCATCGTCTTTCAGGGCGAAATGGTCCATCGCGATCCCCTCGTAGCCGTTATCTAAAAACCGCTGCCTGGCATTCAAAAAAATTTCGAGTTTTTGGTCAGTCCCCGGCAATTGACCGGCGTCGAGTTTTTGATGATGCTTTTTAAGCCAGGGGACATAGGCAAAACTGTACAGGGCGACGCGGTCGGGCCGCAGTTGAAGAACCCTGTCGACCGTTTGCGCGAACGAAGCCTTCGTCTGAAAGGGCAGGCCGTAAATGAGATCAAAGTTGATGGATTCAAATTTCACATCCCGGCACCACCGCGTGAATTGCCGGACCAGATCGAACGGCTGAATGCGGTTGATGTTCTTCTGCACGGTCTCATCGAAATCCTGAACACCGATTGAGATCCGGTTGAATCCCAGCCGCCGGAGGGTCTCGACTTTTGACTGGGTGACCCGGCGGGGATCGACCTCGACCGCGACTTCGCCGCCGCGATCAATTTCAAAAACGCCGTTAAGCTTTTGGAACAGCCGCGTCATCTGCGCCTCGCTTAAGAATGACGGTGTCCCCCCGCCCCAGTGCAGTTGCCGGACCGTCTTGCGGGAGCCGACGCAGCCGGCGACAAGATCGATTTCCTTTTCCAGGTGATCCAGATATTCATCGCCGTATTTCTCCTCGCGGGGCCGGACGTTCATGGTACAGCCGCAAAAATAACACAGCGATTCGCAGAACGGGATGTGGACGTAAAGTGAGAGTGTCTTGGAACTCCGGCCAAACTCTTTCAGTTTACGCACATAATCGGCGGCGGTGACGGCAGACGACCATTCCGGCGCCGTCGGATAACTCGTATACCGCGGCCCGGGTTTGTCGAATTTGATAATCGTCGCTTTGTCGATGCGCATGGGGGAATTTGAACATCGTATTACGTATCTCGTAGTTCGTATCTCGGGCTGTCTATTGCAAAAAATTCCGGAATACGAGATACGAACTACGTTTTATTACCGAAATTCGCCGAAAGGAATTCTTTGTTCATGCGGGCGATTGTCTCAACGCTGATGTCTTTGGGGCACGCGGCCTCGCATTGGTATTCGTTGGAACAGTTGCCGAACCCTTCCTTGTCCATCTGTTCGACCATCTTCAGCGCCCGCGTCCGGCGCTCGGCATCCCCCTGCGGCAGAAGGACAAGATGGCTGATTTTAGCACCCACAAAAAGCATGGCCGAGGCGTTGGGGCAGGCCGCGACACAGGCCCCGCAGCCGATACAGGCGGCCGCGTCCATGGCCTTTTCCGATTTGTCCTTGGGGACCGGCAGCGTATGGGCGTCGGGGGCCGTGCCTGTCTTGACGGAAATGAATCCGCCGGCGGCCATAATCCGGTCAAAGGCGCCGCGATCCACCACCAGGTCTTTTACGACGGGAAACGCACCGGCGCGGAACGGTTCGACGACAATCGTGGCGTTGTTTTTAAAATGCCGCATATGAAGCTGACAGAGGGTTGTTCCGGTCAGATGGCCGTGGGCCTTGCCGTTGACGACGGCCCCGCACATGCCGCAGATCCCTTCCCGGCAGTCGTGGTCAAAGGCGATCGGCTCGGTCCCGGCCTTTTCCAGCTCCGCGTTGACCACATCAAGCATTTCCAGAAATGACATATCGGGGTCAATGTCCTTGGCCTGATAAGTTTCAAACCGTCCCCTGGATGCAGGCTTGTCCTGCCGCCAGACCATCAATTTCAAATTCAGTTTTGTTTGCATATGCGATTATTCCGCTCCCTGTAATATGCCCCATAAACCCGGCAACGCCGGAAGCGTTCCATTTGCCTTCACAGGCTCTCTCCCCGATATTCCCCAATAATATTTTAATTCTGGGGCAAAGGTACGGGGCCAATCCAAAATCTTGATGGGTAAATGGTCTCCACAAAGAGTTGAAACAAATTGTCGTGACCTTTCTGATTCGGGTGAAGGCAGTCCGTCGTAAGATAAAGCGAAGGATTCTGAGCGTCGTAGTAGGGACCCGACGCATCGCAAAAATAAGCGCCATGCCCATGAAAGCTTCCCAAGGCGTCCACAACCCCAAAATGCAATTCGGCAGCCAGATTCATGTATTCAGCCCGTAATTTTGCCAGGGCGCACGGCACAAGACAGCTATCCTTAAAACTGTTAAATTCACCGCACCCCACCTCGGCCGAACCCACCCCATCGGTCGGGTCATGAACAACGGCGATATAAAAGCTCACGGGGACAGAAATTCCCTGCAAGGTTGTGACAATTGTCCGAAGATTTTCGACCGTCTCGGCGATTTGATTGTCGATAATCTGCTGTTCCTTAACAGCATCACCGATGCCGAGCTTCCTTCTGATGACAATTTTTTCGAGGGCATTCCGCAGATCGTTGCCGCCGGCTGTCA
>CAYHZK010000167.1:0-5458 GCA_964361085.1 uncultured Planctomycetales bacterium | reverse complement strand
TGATCTTGCCCTGATCGAAAACGCGAGGGTCTTTCAATTTCTGTTCAAACCAGGCCTCTTTGCTGTGCTCGATGTGCGCGAAACCGAAGTCGAATTTATGAATATCTTTGCTCCCCTCTTCGGTCAAATCGGTCCCGATCGGTTTATAGCCGTCGAACCCTTTAATATCGTGGCATGAGGTGCAGCCGTACTGGGCGATCAGTTTTTGTCCGGCGAATTTGGATTTTTCCTCCCGGACCATGGTCTGAAGCCGGGCCTGGGCCTCGGCGGCCGAGGAGGTTTTGCGTAAAAATTGCTCGACGATCTGGTCTAAAATTTTTTCCTCAACGGGCGGGATCACGATCTTTGAAAATACCGCGTTTTTATCCTGTGCCAGAAAGGCGGCGATATCCGCGGCCTCCTTGTCGGTCAGCCGCAGGTCGGGCATCCGGGTTCCGGGGTGATACCGTTTCGGATTTTTGAGCCATTCATAGAGCCAGACCTTGGAAGTCTTATCGCCAAAGCCGGTCAGGTTGGGGCCCTGCTCGCGCTTTAACGAGTCGACGGTGCGCGGGTTCATCGACACGGATTCGCGGTTGTGGCAGCCCAAACATCCGATGGACGCGACGAGCTCTTCGCCATTTTTCGGATCGCCCCACGACGGCATGTTGTTCATTCTGAACTCTTCGCTTTCGGAAAAGAGATACGAAACGATCGCGTGGATTTCCTGCGCTGATCTGGCTTGCGATTCGGGATCATTGTTATTGGACTGGCCGAAAAACGACGGCATCCACGTGTTGTGACGAAACGCCTTCGGATCGGCGAGCCAGCGGTATGTCCATTCCGGATTGCTCTTGGACACGAGGCGCGTCAATGACGGCCCGGGTTTGGGCCAGTCTTTATATTTTTCGATGGTATGGCAGGCGTAACAGCCGGCGCGCTCGATGAGGCTGAGCCCGAGGGTCAATTTTTCGGCGCCCTTGAGCGCCCCTTCCGTGGAATGGCACTTGAAACATCCGGCCTCGGTGTAAGGTTTCGGATACATCGGCTTGTCCCAGTGATGCAGTTCTTCCCACTGATATTTCGTTTCCCATTCCTCTTTTTGCTCCTCCGAGGACGGGGTATGGGCGGCCGAGATGAAATCCGTGCCGCGGCCGCGGCCATTGTGACAAACCGTGCAGCCAAAATCTTCAAGCGGATGCGCGGAATCTTTCGATAGATACAATTCGAGGTCGGGATGCGAACGCAAGGGCTGCGCGGCGTCTTTATAATCCGGATTGTCGATCCCCAAATGGCAGGTCACACAGCGGTCCACCTTGGGGACGGTCATAAAATTGACATCGTCGCGAATATCGTTCAAAACAACCTGCTTGACCTTAAACGTGGGATTGGACAGATCGATGATCGGCAGATTGCGGATGAGGTTCGCCAGGCGGTTTGTCATGTCCATGGCGTTGGGGTCGATCTTTTTGAGCTTTCGGTCAAGGATAACGGCTTTTTGAGCGAGCGAACGTTTTTTCTTTTCCAAATCCGTCAGGGACTGTTCGCACTCGTCGATGATGCCGGTTTTAAGCTTGAGGGCAAAGTCGGTCTGCTCGATGGATTGGCTGAGCTGCTTGACCTCCTGATCCAGGCTTTTGTACCTGATCTCGCGGGATTTGACATCCGTCCCGCCTTTGGCGATCGCCTCTTCGTAGCGAAACTTCGCGGCATCCAGTTCCGCCTTGCGCACGCGCGAACGCTGTTTGAGGACTTCCGTTTCGGATCGCAGTTTTTCAACCGCGGAATGAACGCTCTGAAATTTGGCGTCGGAGCATTGCGCGGCGAACTGAGCCTGGGCTGTTTTGATCGCGTCTTCCAACGCGAGATATTCGGGGTTGCTCTTGATCCGGTTGATTTCCTCGTCATATTTGACACGGGTCTTCTCGATCTCCAGCGCCTGAAAATCGTTCTGATAATCCTTCCACTTGCGGGCATAGTCGCTTAAAAACAGCAGCCCGAGCGCCGAGAGAAGAATCACGCTGGCGATCGCGAACAGGCGGTTGAGATTGTTTACGTTATAATGTCGTTCGTCAGCGCCCACGTCATCACCCTAGATGTTGAAAAAGAATTCCGGGATTGCCACGATATATTTGATATTGAAAATCCAGCGCAGGAACATCTTGATCGGCAGACTGGCGGCTAATAAAAGGAAGATCACAAAAATGCTGTAACGCAACGTCCCCAGCCGTTGATACACGTCCTTAAACGCGGTCTTGGCCAGAATCAGCGGCGTCAGGGTGAAATATCCGAGGAGAAGGAGGATCCCCCCCGCTTCCCGCAACACGATGTTGTCCGGGAGACGGCGGTTGAGAATGATCATGTAGATCACTTCGGAAAGATTGATATTCGTCAGGGCCTCGAGTTTGTGGACGTCCCACTCCTCAAAGGGACCAAAAAAATTCCAGTTGGGTCCGCGCAAAAACGTCCCGGTCATGATCAAAAAAATCCACAGCACCAGCCAGAAAAAGAGGAAGATCGAGACCGCCATTTTGCGGTCGTTGAAGGTGTAATACCCAAGCCCCTTGCGGTTGTTGTCAATGAACGGGATCGCCATGAACCCCAGAATAATGATGGTCGGAAAAAGAACACCGGCGATCCAGGGGTCGAAATAAACCAGCATTTCCTGCAGCCCCAGAAAATACCACGGCGCCTTCGACGGATTGGGCGAAACCGTCGGGTTGGCCGGTTCTTCCAGCGGGGCCTTCAAAAAAATCGCCCAGAACGTCAAGAGCGCCGAGCAAAGAATCAGGGCGATGAATTCGATATACACCAGATCCGGCCAGACCAAGATGTTTTCCTTGGCATCCTCGGCCTCGCGGGGCGGCTTGCCCTGGCTGATCCGCGCATCGTTTTCATAGGCCTGCTTCATGGCGAACCACAGGAAAAAGACCACTAAAAAAATGAGCCCCGCGATCGGCACGTTGTCCGGCTTGGTCACGATCTTCCGGAAATTCGGATCGGCGAGACCAAACGCGAAAAAGATAAACAGCGATGAAAAAATCGCGATGCCGCCGTTTTTGGTCCAGAGTTTATCAATCCCAAGACGGCGGTTGACGCGCATGAGTCCTTCGGTCGGCGGGAAAACAAAAAAGAAAGCGGCAAGGATCGCCGGGAACATATAGTACGGCGCACAGATCGTATTGATAAGATGCTTAATGGCTTCCATAGGTGTCTTTAAAAATCAACCGGGCGTTTTGCAACCGCCTCTTTTGAAGTCCCCATTGTAAGGGAAGGGGTTCCGTCTTGTCTAGAAAAAAGTTGCCTTTTTATTTCAGGATCGACGTCAGCGCGGATTTCAGATCCGGATAGGCGAATTTATAGCCCAGCTCCTGCAGGCGCTGCGGGACAACCGTGGCCCCGTTTAAAAGGAGTTCCCGTCCCATTTCGCCAAACACGAGCGACACCGCAGCCTTTGGGAACGGCAGGACTGCCGGGCGGGACAGGATATGCCCGAGGGTTTTGGCGAACGTCTGGTTTGTCACCGCCTGCTGGGCGACGACGTTGACCGGGCCGTTCACCTTGTCCTGCTGGCTGAGATAATAGACGATCTGCGGGATTTCCCAGAGGGCGATCCAGCTGATCATCTGTTTTCCCGATCCGATGGGGCCGCCCAGTCCCCACTGGAACACCGGCAGCATTTTGGCCAAGGCGCCGCCGCGCGTGTCAAGGACCATCCCAAAACGCATCGGGACCACCCTGATCCCGTGCTGCTGCGCGGATTTCGCGGCCAGTTCCCAGTCCCGGCAGACCTCGGCTAAAAATCCTTTCCCCACATCCCCCGCTTCATCGATGGGCGTCCGTTCCGGATGGTCGCCGTAGTACCCGACGGCCGAAGCGGACAAAAACAATTTCGGCGGCCGTCGGAGTTTGGTCACCGATTCCGCCAGAAACCGCGTCCCCTCCACCCGGCTGTCATAAATCAATTTTTTATAACGGGGCGTCCAGCGCCGGTCCGCGATATTGGCCCCCGCGAAATGCGCGACGACATCATGCCCTTCCAGGCGATCCAGGGCGATTGTCTTTTTTTCGAAATCCCAGGGGATGTCCTGCGGCTCGTGGCTCGAGGACTGCGGCCTGACGAGGCGGTTGACCTGATGCCCCCGCTGCCTGAGCCATTCCCGGACCGCCGAGCCGATCATCCCGGTGGACCCTGTGACGGCAAATTTCATAGACCTCCCGCCAAACGACTCCAGTATCCCTCATCCATCCCTGCTTCAAAATCCTGGATGAAGGCCTTCATCTCTTTCAATTTTTTCCGCAGGATCGGATCTTTTTGGGCCCATTTGAGCAGGACGCGGTGCTGGGATGCGACCATCATGCCGGCGAAAACCTCGGCCTTGTCTTCGTCGGTGGCCGACATCGCGTAGTGGGTGATGAATCCCGGCTGCGGCGGGGTAAACGGCGTCGTTCCTGCTGCGGGATTTTCGCCGGGGTCATTTTTCAAATCCCCGGTTTCCAGCCGACCCCAGGCCTCGTCTTTGCGCTGGAGGGCGGTGTGGCCGGTTTGATAGGCGATAACGTGAAAAATTTCGTGATGGAGATTGTGGCGTTTGGCGAGGAGATTGTGCTTTCGCCGGGCGAAATCGAGAAAGACCACGTTGTTGCGAAAATCATACAGCCCTTCCCCGGGCTTTTCGTTATAAAAAAGTTTTTTGATCAGAATGAAACCCTTAAGACGAATCTTCGCGGAAAAACCCGGCGGATATTTTTTAATTTCCTCTTCGAAGACGCCAAGATAGCGCAAAATGCCCGGATAATCGCCGGTGTCGGCCTGCTGGTATAAAATCTGCGGCCAGCGCGAGTCGGGGATCCCTTTATAAAAAATCCTCAGGCCGTATTGATCGTAAATCCGCGAGATGACCGTTTCGATCTGGTGCTGCAGATCGGCGGGCCGGGAGTCCGCCGCCTGAACCGGACGGAAGGAAGGGGAGAAACCGATTAAAGAAATAATAAAAAACAGGACTGCCGGCTGTGGTTTCATTGGTCTTGCCAAATGGGACTGTTGCAAAACGCCCATCTGCGGCGTTGTCTCCTCGTTCACTGGTGCGACGTCCAACGCAGGACGCCTCCGCGCTCACTCGTCGATGCCTTGCATCTGGACATTTTGCAACAGTCCCCAAATCGACGGTCACAGCCGTTCGCGGAGAAAATCAGAAAGACAGTTTTAAACCGGGCCTGAGATGCCGCCGTCTTTGCGGACGCGCCAAAAATGGATGATCATGAAAATCATGATGACAAACGGCAGGCCGATGCAGTGCAAAACATAAAATCTCAGTAACGCCCCTTCTCCAACGAAACGGCCGCCCAGCATCGCGAAACGCGCGTCGCTGGCGTTATGAATAAAATTCACGTCTCCAATGGCCAATAAACTCGATCCCGGCCCCGCCGCGCCCAACAGCGGTGTCGCCCCCGCCATGTTGGATACGACGGTGATCGC
>CAYHZK010000166.1:0-5467 GCA_964361085.1 uncultured Planctomycetales bacterium | reverse complement strand
AGACGTGATCACGCACTGGTTTGCAGGCGGGGAGGGAAAGCGTTCGTGATCCTGATATAATCCGCAAGAGAAAGATTTTCCGCCCGATCCCCCGCGTTAATCCGACACTTCGCAAAAATCTCCGCCAGGGTTTCCCGATTCGCAAAGGTCTTCAGGGAATTGCTGATTTTTTTCCTCCGCTGCTGAAACGCGGTCCGGATGATGTCAAACAGCAATGGCTCGTTGTGCGCCTTGATCTGAGGCTCCCGGGACGTGATCGCGACAAAACAGGACACGACACGCGGCGCCGGACGGAACGCCGCGGGCGGAATCTTGAAAAGAATTTTCACATCGCCGTAATATTGCGCGAAACACGACAGGGATCCGTAATCTTTCGTATGCGGCTGCGCGGTCAAGCGCCTGCCGAATTCCCATTGCACCGTTAAGAAGCATTGAGGAAAAATGGAACGATGCCCGATCAGCCGTTCGATGATGGGGCTTGAGATATAATACGGAAGATTTCCGATCACTTTGGTTCCCGGAGGCAGCGACTTCAAATCGTATTTGAGGATATCGCCATGAATGACCTTGACCGCTTCTAAATCCGGATCCCGTTTCAAATCCTCGCAAAATCTGGCATCGGTCTCGACGGCATAGAGAGTTTTGACCTGGGCCGCGATGATCCGTGTGAGAGCGCCGGGCCCGGGGCCGATCTCAAGGACGATGTCGTCTTTTTGCAGACGGCAGGCGGCGATGATTTTGTTTTTGATGTTGGGATCAACAAGAAAATTCTGGCCCAGATGTTTTTTAGGAACATGCGCGGTCATCACGAATGGGTGGCCGCAAAGCGGATGGCTTCGATCATCGACGCGGGATCGGCCCGGTTCTTCCCGGCGATGTCGAAGGCCGTCCCATGGGCCGGCGATGTGCGCACAAACGGCAGACCGATCGTGACATTGACCAGCCTGTTAAAAAAAAGCGCCTTGACGGGAGCCAGGCCCTGGTCGTGATACATGGCGACGATAAGGTCGAATTGTCCGGCCTTGCGCGGCGCAAAAATGGTATCGGCGGAAAACGGGCCGCTGGCTTTGATCCCTTCCTTTTGCGCCAGGGCGATCGCCGGGATAATCCGGGTGATTTCCTCGTTGCCGATCAGCCCCCCCTCTCCGGCATGGGGATTGAGTCCGCAGACAGCGATGCGCGGACAGGGAATGTGAAATTGCGTTTTCAGCACACGGTGCGCCAGCGTGATTGTGCGATAAACTTTTTCTTTGGAAACGGCCCGGCTCACGTCGCAGAGCGGGATGTGCCGGGTGACGATGATGACCCGCAAGCCCGAGGGCGCCACGAACATCATTTCAAAATCCCTGGTCTGAAACGCCTCTGCCAGATACTCGGTGTGCCCCTCAAACCGCTCCCCGAGAGCGGCAATCGCTTCTTTACAAACCGGCGCCGTCACAAGGGCATCCATGGTTTTATCTTGTAAACACCGAACCGCCGCCTGCAAATACCGCAGCGAGGCGGACGCCGAGGCATCCGTGGCCTGGCCCAAGGGAATCCGCCCGGCCTTCAACCGGCCTAAGTCGATCAGTTCGCAGTTCTTCGCGACGGGGAAACGGTATTTCTTGAAAAGACTTTGCTCGCCAAAAATTTTGAAACGGGCCAGACGACGCAGGGACGCGCGGGTTAAAGCCCTGGCCGTGACCTCGGGACCGATGCCGGCGGGGTCTCCGACGGTAATCCCGACCGTTTTATAACTGCTCTTTGATTTCGATGAAGGCATCTTTTTTGATCTTTTCGATCCAGACCTGGAGCCGTTCTTTGAATTTCTTCTGGAATAATTTTTCGTAGATGTCGTCTTTCACCTCATCGAGGCCGGCCAGCTCCTCCGGAATTCTTTCCTTAACCCTGAAGATGTAAAATCCGTTCTCGACCTCGGTCACCGGAGAGACCTCATCGACCTTGAGGCTGAAAAGAATTTTCTCCACGGAGGGGATCATCTCCCCTTTTTTGATCACGCCGATCGACGGCGCCTGCGAATATTCTTTGGCCAGTTTTTCAAAACTCCCCCCCCCGTTGAGGAGATGCAAAGCTTCGTCGGCGCGGGCCTTGCAGTTTGCCGGGTCGCCGTCTTTCGCGACATAAATCGAATCCAGGGCAAGCCGTTCGGGTTTTTGGTATTCTTCGAAATGGCTTTTGTAATACTCGTTGACTTCCTGCGGGTTGACGAAAATCCTGGACCGCACCTCTTCATCGATGATGTATTTTATTTTGATCTGGTCGTGGATTTTGTTTTTGAGGTCGGTGATGGTCGCTCCGGACGAAAGCAGGGCGCTTAAGAATTCCTCCTCGGAGGGGTACTCGTTTTTGATTTCCGCAAGGCGCCGGTTGACCATCTCCTCATTGACCTTAAGGTCTTTTTTGTTGGCGGCATTGATGATCAGCTTATCTTCGACGAGTTTCTGCAATCCGTGCGCCTCCATGTCCGCGAGAAAACCTTTCACCTCCTCGGGGCTTCGCCCTTCCAGTTTCAACTGGGTGGCCCACGAGCTGATATAATCTTTAAGGTCATTGAGTGTGATGACATCGTCGTTGACGATGGCCACAATCGTGTCTTTAAGGGCCTCGGCCGTTGTCGGCATAAACTGCAGAAAAGCCAAACCCATCATGACCCCGGCACAAAAATTCATTCGTTTGCTCATTTTTACGAACTCCTTAAATGATATGATCGTCTAATTGTGGTTGCTGTTCTTTCCCCGGGGAGATTTCATCCGCTCGACGGATTCTTTCAAAAGACGACAATAAAGGTCGAATCCGACGGCCGCAATATAACCGCTCTGCTCCTCTCCCAATATATTTCCCGCCCCCCGGATGTGGAGCTCCTCGAACGCGATTTGGAATCCCGATCCCAGTTCACTGTATTTTCCCAGGGCGCTCAGCCGGGATTTGGTCAACCGGGATATTGTGTTTTGCGGCGGGACAATAAAGTAAGCGTAGGCCTGGTTTGTAAACCGTCCGACCCGCCCCCGCAACTGGTGCAGTTCGGATAAACCAAACCGGTCAGCCCGATTCACAATAAGGGTGTTGGCGTTGGGGATATCGATCCCCGACTCAATGATCGTCGTACAGACTAAAACATTGATTTCATTTTTCAAGAATTTTAACATAATTTTTTCCAAAAGTCGCGAGGACATTTGTCCGTGTCCCACGGCCAGTTTGGCCTGCGGGACGAGCCGCTTGATGATGTCGGCGATCTGTTCAATGTCCTGGACGCGGTTATGGAGGAAGAAAACCTGACCGCCCCGTCGCAGCTCCCGGTTGATCACATCCTGGATCAGGTCTTCGTCAAATTCGACGATGTGCGTCATGACCGGAATGCGATTTTGCGGGGGGGTAGAAATGACGGACATATCCTTCACGCCCGAAAGGGTCATATAAAGAGTGCGCGGGATCGGGGTCGCGGTCATCGTAAGGACATCCACAAGCAGCTTGATGTGTTTGAGCCGTTCTTTGGCCTTCACCCCAAAATGCTGTTCTTCATCGACGACAATCAGCCCAAGGTCCTTAAAATGGATGTCTTTCGACAAAAGACGATGCGTGCCGATCACAACATCGATGGTCCCCTCCGCCAGACCGCGGATGATCTCAACCTGTTCATGGCGCGTGCGGAAGCGGCTCAGCATGGCGACATTGATGGGAAAATCGTTCATCCTGCGGGTGAAATTATAAAGATGCTGCTCGGCTAAGATCGTCGTTGGGACCAGGACCGCGACCTGCTTGTGTTCCATCACGGCCTTAAAGATGGCGCGCAAGGCGACCTCCGTCTTGCCGAATCCCACGTCCCCGCACAAGAGGCGGTCCATAGGGTGTTCGCTTTCCATGTCCGCCTTGATCTCCCCTGTCGTGCGGGCCTGATCCGGCGTTTCGGGAAACGGAAATTTCTTTTCAAATTCCTTCTGCCAGGACGTGTCCGAAGAGAATTTGAAACCGACCAGGCTGGCGCGCAGGGCCTGGACGCGGAGGAGCTCCGCCGCGACGCGCTGCAACCGTTTTTCGATCTGGTCGCGCGTCCGCTGCCATTCCTGGGAACCGAGTTTGTAAAGCCGCGGCGGCTTTTTGGAAAAACTGACGTACTTCTGAACGAGGGTCATGTCGTGCTGCGGGATATAAAGCTTGTCGCCGCCCTGATATTCGATGACGAGAAGATCTTTTTCTTTCTTCCCCGCCGCGCGTTTTTTGTCGGAAGACCATGGGGCGTCCGGCTCCGTGACTTCCATGCGGGTAAGACCTAAGAATTTTCCGATGCCGTGGTGATTGTGAACGACGTAGTCCCCTTTTTGGATGTCGATGAAGGCGTTGAGCGGCGTGTCGGCGGTGAAAGGGGATGCCGCGCGGGATTCTGTTTTGTGCGGCAGAATGATCGTGATTTTATGCTGCCAGATCGCCTTGCCGGACTGCATGTTGAAACTGGCGATGGAACGGATTTTGTCGTGGTCGAAGGCAACGCGGATGGGCCCGTCAAAATTGGCGGGGAAAATATCAATAACCTCTCCCCGTTGCGCGAAATCCCCTTCCTGAATGACGGTATTGGCGCGGCGGTAATGCAGGGCGGTCAATTCCGCGATGATCTCTTCGATGTCGATGGTCTGCTCAACGTACAGCTTGAGCGAACGGAACATCATTTTTTTTGTTTTTTCTGCCAGGCTAAGACCAGAGGGGACGCGATGAAAACCGTCGAATATGTTCCGGCGATAAAGCCGATCAAAAGGCAGAGGGCAAACGATCTGAGGACTTCCCCGCCCCAGAAATACAGCGAGGTCGTGACCATGAGGACCGTGAAACTGGTGAGAACCGTCCGGCTTAAAGTTTGATTGACGCTCAGATTGATGACCTCCGCGAGGTCATATTTGCGCGACTTGGCGATGTTTTCGCGAATGCGGTCGTAGATGACGATCGTGTCGTTGATGGAAAAACCCGCGATCGTCAAAAGGGCCGTGACCGTCAATAGATCAACCTGATATCCTAACAAGACCAGAAGCCCCAGCGCCACGGCAACGTCATGGATCAGGGCAATGACGCCGGCGGTGGCAAAATCAAAATGTTTGAAACGGAACCCAACATAAACAAGGATGCCGGCCATGGCCAGCACAATGGCCCAGACGGCGCGCTGCCGCAGGTGCTTCCCGACCACGGGACCGACCTTTTCGATCCGCAAGAGCTCGGCCTGGTTGTCCGGCATTTGCTCCTGAAAGGCGTTTTGGACCGTTTTATAAACATCTTCCGACTCTTCCGCCGTCCGGATCATGACATTCTCCGGCGTCTGGCTGAAATGCTGGATGACCGCGTCACTCATATTGGTCGCTTTCAGAATGCCGCGAATCTGCTCTGAGGTCACGGGGTTTTGAAATTTGTATTCCTGAATCTGCCCCCCGGCAAAATCAATCCCGTAAGCCTTTTCCCCTTTTTGGAAGAAAAGAAATAACGTGAC
>CAYHZK010000165.1:0-5509 GCA_964361085.1 uncultured Planctomycetales bacterium | reverse complement strand
TCTTGTTGAGTCCGAGGATGATGTCGATGTCGTGGATCATGAGGGCAATCACCACCCCGATATCCAGCGAACGGTTTGGGAACGGGTTCAAGCGGTGACATTCGATAAAAAGAGGATGATGGGTGAAATGCTGGATCGCCAGGAACGCGGAATTGAATCGTTCGACATGCCCGACCTGAAGTTTGAGGTTGTTTTTGCGGGCCAGGGCGATCAGCTCATCGGCCTGGGCGACATCCATGGTCATCGGTTTTTCAACAAAGACATGAACGCCGTTTTCAAGGAAAAACTTACCGACCTCGTGATGCAAGGTGGTGGGGACGCAAATATTGACCGCGTCAACCTTGTCCCGGAGATCGCGGTAATTTTCGAAAAAAGGGACGTGATAATGGCCAGCCAGGCGCTCTGTCCGCTCGGCCTTCAGATCGCAAACCCCCGCGATATTGACCTGGGAATCGAGCTCGGAGTAGACTTTAAGGTGCCGGGATCCCAGATGGCCTATCCCTATGACCGCAACGTTAAGTTTTTTCATGTTTGTATTATCTGTTGGGAATAAAAGGTATCCGACTATAACAAATGCCTCGACAAAAGTCAATCGGCATGCTAACATCTCCGAGCAATTTAATAATTTTTATCCCGCACATACAATTTTCTTCATGCAAAACTATCTTAAACTGCTTGGATTCCTGAAGAATCATAAAAAGCTTTTCTCCCTGGCTGTCATGGCCATGTTTGTGGCCAGCCTTTTTGAAGGCGTGCAGTGGTCGCTTTTGGTGCCGTTGACGGACCGGATTTTTAATAAAAAACTCATTGTTGTTCCCAACCAGGTCCCGTCCTTTGTTGCGGAGATCATCGGCAGGCTCAACGCCGTGGACCCCGCAACGCTCTTAAGCATTCTGCCCGGTTTTGTGCTGGTCCTGATGGTTATGAAAAATGCCGTTGTCTATTTTCATCAGTTGCTGATGAACGACGTCTCGCAGCGGGTTATGCGCGATATCCGTTATGACCTTTACACCAAAATCCAAAATCTGTCGCTGGATTATTTCAGCGAGAAACGCACCGGCGAGCTGGTCTCGCGGATCACGCATGATGTGCAGATCGTCGAGAATGCCGTTTCGTACGGGGTCACCGACCTGTTTCGCCAGACCTTTCTGATTGTCATGTATATCACCATTGCCTTTTCGATTCACCTGAATGCCGCGCTCATTATCTTTTTTGTCTTTCCCCTCATGGTCTGGCCCATCAGCAGCATCGGCCGCAGGCTGCGGAAACTTTCGAAAAGCACGCAGGAACGGATGGCGGATATCAACGCGATCCTGCTGGAGACGATATCCGGGGTCAAGGTCGTCAAGGCCTTTTGCACCGAGCAGTATGAAGTCGACCGGTTCCGGGCCAAGAATTATGATTATTACAAACTCAAGATGAAAGCGGCGCGGCGGCTTTCGCTTTTGGCTCCCATTACAGAAATCCTGGGTGTCGTCTGCGGGATTTTTATCATCTCGTGGATGGGCCGCCAGGTCATGGAAGAAAAACTTTCGTTTGGCGTTTTCATTTTATTTTTCAGTTCCATCATGTCGTTGATCAGCCCGGTCAAAAAATTGGGAAACGTACACGCCCTGACCCAGCAGGCCCTGGCGGCTAATGAGCGCATTTATGACGTGCTGGATCGTAACCCTTCTGTTGAAGAAAAGGCCGGGGCCCTGGAGCTGCCGTCTATTAAAAGGAAGATCGAGCTGAAAGATGTTTTCTTCCGCTACAGCGAAGAGAACGGCGATGTTTTGCGGAATATCAATCTGGACATCAATGTGGGGGAAGTGGTGGCCATTGTCGGGCCTACGGGCATGGGAAAAACGACCCTCGCCAATCTGATCCCCCGGTTTTACGATCCTTATCGGGGCCACGTTGCCATCGATGGGATTGACCTTAAAAATGTGACATTCCAATCCTTGCGCAGCCAGATCGGGATTGTGGCGCAGGAGACCTTTTTGTTCAACGACAGCGTAAAAGCCAATATTGCCTACGGTCTGCCGCAGGCCCGTCAGGACGACATCGAAACGGCGGCCCGTCGGGCTTATGCCCACCAATTTGTGAGCAGGATGCCGGAGGGCTATGACACCGTGATCGGCGACCGGGGGTTCCGGTTGTCGGGCGGCGAAAAGCAGCGGGTCGCCATCGCCCGCGCGATTCTGCGCAATCCTCCGATCCTGATTCTGGATGAGGCCACGTCCCAGCTCGATTCCGAATCCGAAAAATTCGTGCAGGAGGCCTTGGACGAACTGATGGAAGGCCGCACCGTCATTGCCATCGCTCATCGTCTTTCGACAATCAAGAAAGCCGACAAGATCGTGGTCATCGATAAAGGAGAAATGGCCGGGGTGGGGCGCCACGAGGAACTTCTGAAGACATGCGATCTTTATAAGAGACTTTATGAGACCCAGTTTCAGATGTGATCCTTTACAATAATAATTATTTGCCAAAAAATATTTTTTTGGATATACTATGGCGCTATATTTGCCGGTTTTAAGCTCCGCCCGGGAAAAGGTGAACAGGACGGGAAAATAGCCGGTTGCGCGGGCAAGGGCCTGCCCAATACTCCTAAGGAGTATTGAAGATACACAAACTCACTTATGTTCACTTGTCGTTTTCCGATCGTCCCATAAGTGCCAAGCCCGTCTTTGGCGGGCGTTTAAACAGGAGGAATCATGCAAGAAGAAGTCCTGAAGAAGCTGTTGGAGTGCGGCACGCATTTCGGTCATCAAACCCGGCGATGGAATCCCAAGATGAAACGATTTATCTTTGGCGACCGCGACGGGATTTATATCATCGATCTCGAGAAGACGATTCAGAATTTGAATGTGGCAAAAGATTTTGTCTATGATGTCGCCATGAAGGGAGGCAAAGTCCTTTTTGTGGGGACAAAAAAGCAGGCCCAGGATGTGATTGTCAGTGAAGCGTCGCGGGCGGGTATGCCGTACATCAATAACCGCTGGATGGGTGGACTTTTGACGAACTTTCAGACCGTAAAGAAATCATTGATCAAAATGCTCAATATCGAGAAGACGATCGCGAACGGGGGCATCCAGAATTTTACCAAAAAAGAGGTCGCCCTTTTGACCAAGGAAAAAGACCGGCTGGTTCGCGACCTCGGCGGGATCCGTGATATGGCCGACCTGCCCAAAGCGATCTTTGTGGTGGATTCCAAGCGTGAAGAAATCGCGGTCAAGGAAGCCAACCGTTTGGGCATTCCGCTCATCGGGCTTATCGATACCAACTGCGATCCGGACGTGATTGATTATCCGATCCCCGGAAACGACGACGCCCTCAAATCGATCCGGTACATCACCGCGATCATTGCCGACGCGATCATCCAGGGCCGCAAAGAATTTCTCGATGCCTCCGCGGTTCGGCAAAAAGATGCGACAAGCGTCGAGGGTCAGATGCAGCCTGTCCCCGGAACCGTTGAGGAATCCTCCGCGGTCAGCGGGCCGGCGGAATCAGGCAAAGAGGCCCATTAAAAATTTAAACTTGAGGAAGGGAACCATATATGGCAGCGTCACTGGATGCAATCAAAGAACTCAGGGAATTAACCTCCTGCGGCGTGATCGAATGCAAGAATGCCCTGGAAAAGGCCAACGGCAATATGGAAAAGGCCAAGGAATTTTTGCAGCAGCGCGGGATTGAAATCGCGGCCAAAAAAGGCGACCGCGCGACCAAGGAAGGCCGGGTCGAGGCGTACGTCCATATGGGCAACAAGATCGCGGTTCTGGTTGAAGTCAACTGCGAAACCGATTTTGTGGCCCGTAACGAGGATTTTATCCGTTTCGCCAAAGACGTGGCGATGCATATTGCGGCCATGAATCCCAAATATAGTGCTGAAAAGGATGTCCCGTCCGAGGTTGTCAACGCGGCCCCGGACCGGAAAACATTTCTGACCGAACATTGCCTTTTGCATCAGGCGTTTATCAAGGAGCCGAGCAAGAGCATTCAGGATTATCTGAATTCGGTGATCGCCAAGATCGGCGAGAATATCGTGATCAGCCGGTTTGTCCGATACAAGGTGGGGGAAGGTGAAGTCTAAAGGACCGGTTTACAACTGTATCCTTTTGAAATTGAGCGGCGAGGCCATGATGGGGTCTCTGGAGCATGGCATCGACGCGGAGATGTGCGCTTCGCTGGCGACCCAGATCAAGGAAGTCATGGATATGGGCGTGACGGTCGCCCTTGTCGTCGGAGGAGGAAATATCTTTCGCGGGCAGGTGGCCTCCAAACGATTCGGATTGGACCGCTCGGTCGCGGATTACATGGGGATGCTGGCCACCGTTCTTAACGGCTTGGCCCTGCAGAATGCCCTTGAAAAAATCGGGGTCCCAACGCGCGTGATGTCGGCCATCGAGATGCATCAGATCGCGGAGCCCTATATCCGCCGCCGGGCCATGCGCCATCTCGAAAAGAAGAGGGTTGTGATTTTTGTGGCCGGGACCGGAAATCCGTATTTCACGACCGACACAACGGCAGCCCTGCGGGCCGCGGAGATTGATGCCGATGTGATTATGAAGGCGACCAAGGTCGACGGTGTTTATTCGGCGGATCCCATGACCGACAAATCCGCTAAACGGTACAGCGAGCTCAAATTCATCGATGTCCTGAAAGACGAACTTAAAGTGATGGACTCCACCGCCATCAGCATGTGTATGGACAATAAGCTGCCCATCGTTGTTTTTAATATTCACCAGCCCGGCAACATCAAGAAGGTGGTCCTGGGAGAGAAAATCGGAACGATTGTTCATTAACGCGTAAGAGGCGGATCAACCTGCCGAAGGCGGGTTAACAAAGGACAAGGCCATGAGCAAAGAAACCATCAAAGAAGCAGACAGCAAAATGAAGAAGGCCCTTGAAGCGGTTCAGCGCGAATTCATGGAAGTGCGGACGGGCCGGGCCCACCCGGGATTGATCGAAGGGATGCATATTGATTATTACGGTACCCTCACGATGATCAAGCAGGTGGCCTCCATTTCTGTCCCTGATCCCAAGACGGTGATCATTCAGCCCTGGGACGCCAACGCCATCCCTGAGATCGAAAAGGCGATCAATAATTCCAAGCTGGGTGTCAGCCCGGTCGTCGACGGCAAGCTGGTGCGTTTGAACATCCCTCCTCTCTCCAAGGAACGGCGGGAAGAATTGATTAAGGTTGTTAAAGACATGGCGGAACATGGCCGGATTTCGCTGCGGACGATCCGTCGCGAGGCCAATGAAAAGATCAAGAAATTGCAGACGGAGACTAAGATTTCCGAGGACGACAGTTTTCGCGCTCAGGAAGAAATTCAAAAACTGACCGACAAACACATCAAGGACGTTGATAAGGTTTTGGAAGAAAAAAATAAAGAATTGACCGAATTCAAATAGATTTGTTTTTTGTTCTTTAACAGACCTGTTATTTTTTGACCCACTAGCTCATCAGGTAGAGCACAGCCCTTTTAAGGCTGGTGTGCCGCGTTCGAGTCGCGGGTGGGTC
>CAYHZK010000164.1:0-5578 GCA_964361085.1 uncultured Planctomycetales bacterium | reverse complement strand
TTACGTCGAGCAAGGGGTTTTGGATTGCGGGATTACGGGCGCCGACTGGATTCTCGAAAATGATTCTCATGTCGTGTCCCTGGCGGATCTGGTTTATGCCAAGCAATCGTCGGCGAAGGTTCGTTGGGTTTTGGCTGTTCCTGAAACGTCGACGATCAAGTCCGTCAAAGATTTGGAAGGCAAGCGTGTCGCCACCGAGCTTGTGAGCGTCACCAAAAAGTATTTGAAGAAGAATAAAATCTCCGCCGATGTCGAGTTCAGCTGGGGGGCCACCGAGGCCAAGGTGGTTACGGGATTGGTGGACGCCATCGTCGAACTCACTGAAACCGGCAGCAGTTTGAAGGCCCATAATCTGAGAATCGTTTCAACCATCTGTGAGTCGACAACACAGTTCATCGCCAATAAGCAGGCGGTGAAGTCGGCGTGGAAGACATCCAAGATGGATCAGATCGTGATGCTGTTGCAGGGGGCCATCGCCGCCGACGGGATGGTGGGGTTGAAACTGAATGTCGAGAAGAAAAATCTGGAGAAGGTCTTGAGCCTTTTGTCGTCGTTGAAAAATCCGACCATTTCAAACCTGAGCCAGAAAAATTGGCTGGCCGTGGAAACGGTGATTCATGAAAGTAAGGTCCGCCCTCTGGTGCCGCAGCTAAAACTGGCCGGAGCCGAGGGGATTATTGAGTATTCGTTGAACAAAATTATCTTTTAATCTCAGGAAAGGAATGCTATGCCTTGTGGAAGAAAAAGAAAACTGCGTAAGATAAGAACTCATAAACGAAAGAAAATGAGAAAGGCGCTACGGCATCTGAAGAAACGCGATTGGGCGTAGTGTTTGACCCTATGAGTTTTAAAGGACTGTTACGGTTTTCAATGGCGGTGGTAACGGTTTTGTTCTGCCTTGGTTCTTCGGCTGCCGTCGCCCTCAGCGACCAGGAATCCCAAGTCAAGGGGTTGGCTTTTTACACCATGGGGGTTATCGCTGATTTACAGGGGCAGGCCGAAGACGCGATTGACTATTACAAGACTTCTTTAGAATATCAGGATGTCATGCCCGTCCACCTGAGACTGGGCGCAGACTATGCGCGGCTGGGTCGATTGCCGGAGGCTGTCACGGAATTGCAGAGAGTTATCCGGGAAGACCCTGCGCATGTCCAGGCCCGTTATCTCCTGGCCTTGATCTACACCTCACAAAAGGATTTTGGCAAGGCCGCTCAAGAATACGAAACAATCCTGACCTCATTCTCCAAGGCCGACCCCAAGAACATCGAGATTTACGGGTATCTTGCCCAGCTTTATTATTCTCAAAAACAGTACGACAAGGCGATCAAGCAGTTTGAGATCATCCTCTCGTTAAATCCGACGGATAATGCCGACCTGGTTTACTTGCTGGGTTCGCTATATCTTGAAGTCGAAAATAAAGAGAAGGCGATCGATCTGTTTCTCAGGGCGCTCAAAATCAACCCCAATCACGACGGGTCGTTAAATTCTTTAGGATATATCTACGCCGAAGACGGGACAAGGCTTGACGAGGCGCAGACGATGGTTGAGCGGGCGCTCAAAGCCGATCCCCAAAATGGCGCTTACCTGGACAGCCTCGCCTGGGTCTACTACAAAAAAGGCGAATACCAGAAAGCATTGGATTACCTCATCGAGGCGGACAACTATATGAAAGACCCCATTATCTACGAACACATGGGCGATGTTTATAGCCAGCTTGGTCAAAAAGATAATGCGAAAAAATACTGGGATCTTTCCTTGAAGCTTTTACCAGACCAGGATCACGTGATTCAAAAGATCAAGTCTCTCGGTTCGTTGTCGTCTTCATCCCATGCAGAGTCTCACCCTCAAGTCTCCCGCTAAGCTGAACCTTTTTCTCAAAGTCCTCAATAAAAGGCCGGATGGCTACCATAACCTGGAAACCATTTTTGAGCGCATTGATTTGTGCGACGTCGTCGGTTTTCGCTCCAATCGCTCAGGACGGATCCGCATTGCGTGCGATCATCCCGAAGTCCCCCTCGGGCCTAAAAATCTAGTCTACAAAGCGTTCCAACTTTTACAGAAAGAATTCGGCATCAGAGAGGGTGTCGATATTAAGATTGCCAAACGCATCCCTGTGGCTGCGGGGCTGGCCGGGGGGTCAAGTAATGCGGCCACAACACTTTTGGGCCTAAATCAGATCTGGGGGTTAGGGCTGCCCCGTCAAAAATTAGTTGAGCTGGGGGCAAGATTAGGCAGTGATGTCCCGTTTTTTTTATATGACGCAAGCTGGGCCCTGGGGACCGGGCGGGGAGACCAAATCAAACCGCTGGATATCAGGGCTAAACTGTGGCATATCATTGTTGTTCCACGGCGTAAAATGTATTCGCGAGAAGTGTTTACCGCCCTGAATTTGGAGTTGACAAAAAATAAGCATGATGTTAATATTCTGCTTCGCAGTTTAAGAAAAGGGAGCCTGGAAAAGGCGGCCCGTTTGCTCTTTAATGATTTAGAGACAAGTATTTTAGGTATTTGTCCCAAACTCTTGACAGTGAAGAAAAGGTTACAGGCGTGCGATGTGCCAGGAGTGGCTTTTTCCGGAAGCGGGCCGGCGGTTTATGGTCTGGTAACCTCGCAGGAAAAAGCCAGGCATCTTCAAAAAAATCTCAACCGGTTTTACAAGCAAGTTTTTACGGCAGCAACATTGTGAGAGGAGGGCAGCAGCGATGGAGATCACGGAAATTCGGGTCTTCTTGAAAGAAGGCCAGGATAAGAAACTCAAGGCGTACGCCACGGTGACCTTTGACAACGCGTTTGTCGTCAGGAACATCAAGGTGATTCATGGGGCCAGTGGATTGTTCATCGCAATGCCGTCCCGAAAACTGAAATTGCCTTGCCCGAGATGCGGCTTTAAAAATGAGGTTGGGAGCAAATTTTGCAATGAGTGCGGGGGAGGGCTTCCTGCCCAGAGCCAGGAAGAAATCGCCATGCACGACGCCAAATCCGAGCACCGCGACATCGCGCATCCGATCACGCAACAGTTTCGGGAAATTCTGCAGACAAAGATTCTCGACGCCTACAAAAGAGAGCCGGGCGTTAAGCATTCCTGACGGGGACGTTATTTATTTTATTTATAAGGGACTGTTGCAAAATGTCCAGATGCAAGGCATCAGTCCCAACAAAGATTTTTGCCCGGTGGTGCAACTGGTAGCACACGAGACTTTGGATCTCGGTATCCTGGTTCGATCCCAGGCTGGGCAGTGACTCGAACGTGAAATACCAAGCTGGGACCATCGCGATTTATGCAGCAATTACGGACGATTATTTTGGCGGCTGGAAAAGGAACGCGGATGAAATCGCAGACGCCCAAGGTCCTCCATCACGTCTGCGGCAGGCCTTTGATTGATTATGTCTTGGATATCGCCGGCGCGGCCGGCTCTTTGAAAACCTGCGTTGTCCTCGGGCACCAGATTGAAAAAGTTAAGGAGCATCTGTCTTCGGATATTGAAATTGTTTTGCAGGCGCAGCTTTTGGGGACCGCGGACGCGGTGCGCTGCGCGCAAAAATTTTTTACCGATTACGACGGGGATATTTTGCTCCTTTGCGGGGACACGCCTCTCTTGCGCCGGGAAACCGTTAGGAATCTGATCCAGCGGCATAGAAAGACAAAGGCCGACGTCACATTCTTGACGGCGGTTGTGGAAGACAGCCGGGGCTACGGCCGGGTCATCCGCGACGAAAACGGGCGTGCCATCGCCATCCGCGAAGAGAACGACGCCGCCGGGATTGAAAAAACCATCAAAGAAATCAATGTCGGGGTTTACTGCTTTCGCAGCCGGACCCTTTTCACGGCCCTAACCAAGGTTAAGAAAAACAGCCGCAAGGGTGAATTTTATCTGACGGATGTCATTGAGATTCTGACCGCCGAAGGCCGCAGGGTCGAAACCGCGGCAACGCCGGACGCGGCCGAAGGCCGGGGGGTTAATACCCGTGTCGACCTGGCGGTTTGCCATGCGATGATCCGGCAGCGGATTTTAGAGGATGTGATGTTGAGCGGAGTGACGATTGTCGATCCCTCGACGACCCATATCGACGCTGATGTAAAAATCGGACAAGACACCATCATCCGCCCTTTTACCGTCATCGAACACGATGTTCGCGTCGGCGGTCATTGTGTGATCGGCCCGTTCGCTCGTCTGCGGCCCGGAACACGGATCAAAGATTTTGTCGAGATTGGGAATTTTGCCGAAATCTCCCGTACGGTGATCGGCGAGAAGACGCTGATGAAGCACTTCGGTTTTTTGGGCGATGCCCGTGTCGGGAGCGCTGTCAACATCGGCGCGGGGACGGTCACGGCCAATTTTGACGGACACACAAAAAGCGAGACCACGATTTTAGACGGAGCCTTCATCGGCTCCGATTCCGTTTTAGTGGCGCCCGTCAAGGTCGGCAAAAAGGCGATGACAGGGGCCGGTTCAGTTGTCACCCGCGGGCAGGTGGTCCCCGACGGCCGCATCGTCGTCGGCGTGCCGGCAAGGATTTTGGAAAAGAAAAACGACAAATGAGGAGAACCGGTATGAATGGTATGGCGATACTTTCAGGCAATGCGAATCCGTCTCTGGCCCAGGAGATCGCCCGGGTTCTTAAAACGTCACTGACCAATGTCCTGGTGGGGCGCTTCAGTGAAGGGGAGATCCGTGTCCAGATCCAGGAAAACATCCGCGGCCGCGACGTTTTTATCATCCAGCCGACCTGTCCGCCGACCAATGAGAATCTGATGGAGCTCCTTATTTTGATCGATGCGACCCGGCGGGCCTCGGCGCAGCGGATCACCGCGGTCATGCCGTATTACGGTTATGGCCGACAGGACCGCAAGGATCAGCCGCGCGTTCCGATCACGGCCAAACTGGTGGCGAATCTCATTTGCGCGGCGGGGGCCGACCGGGTGTTGACCATGGACCTGCACGCCAGTCAGATCCAGGGGTTTTTTGATATTCCCGTCGACCATCTGTACGGCATTACGGTCCTTTGTGAATATATTGCCAGCAAAGGTTTCAAACGCAGCGACCTTGTGGTGGTGACGTCCGACGTCGGGGGCGTCAAAATGGCCAGGGCGTATGCGAAACGGCTGGGCGCGAGCCTGGCCATCGTCGATAAACGCAGATCAAGCCCCGAAAGCACGGAGGTCATGCATATCTTGGGAACGGTCAAGGGCAAGATTGCGGTCATTGTCGATGATATTGTGGCGACGGCAGGATCGCTTGTGGAGGCGGCGGAGGCTCTGGACAAAAAGGGGGTTAAAGGCGTTTATGCGGCGATCAGTCACGGGATTCTTTCCGGTAATGCGCTGGAACGGATTCAGCAATGTCGGGCCTTGCAGGAAGTGGTGATCACCAACAGCATTCCTTTCAAATCCAGCAGACAATGTCCCAAGATCAAAACCGTTTCGATCTCGCAGCTGCTGGCGGAGGCGATCCAGCGTATTCATAACGAAGAGTCGGTGAGTATTTTGTTTGAGGAACCCAAAGCCGAAATTTCATAAAATTTATCAGTACTGTCCGGTTATAAGTTGAACATTGTCAATTGTTTATCGTTTTGAATG
>CAYHZK010000163.1:0-5696 GCA_964361085.1 uncultured Planctomycetales bacterium | reverse complement strand
TCGTTCTTCCGGCCCTGCTCCTCAATGACAGCGTTTTCTGTTATGGAGAATCCGGCAGTGAAAAAATCGGGGCGCTCATGGCCCTCCCCTATCTGCAGGGATATTTCAAGGCGCCGGAACGCGCCAACGTCGTCAAATACAACCGTCAGCTCAGCCACAAAGGGTACAACCTTTATTCCTCGGGCCATGCGGCGGCAGCCTGTCTGATCGACATGAAAGGGGAGACCCTGCACCAATGGGCCTATGACATGGAAAAAGTCTGGCCGGACATGAGCAAACAAGAGATCGCGCCGTTCTGGGAAAATGTTTACCTTTATGAAAACGGCGATCTCCTCGCCCTGACCCATGACGGCGGGCTGATCAAGCTCGACAAGGATTCGCGCCTCCTCTGGTCCTATGACTGCCACGCACACCACGACATCGACGTCGACGAGGAAGGGAACATTTATATTCTCACCAACGAAAACATCCGGCTCAAGGAGGACGCGCCGATCATCGACAACTCGATCCGGATCCTTTCGCCCGAGGGAAAGCTGCGGCAAAAATTATCACTGCTGCAATTGATGCACAAGGCCAAAAATCCCGCGGTCGAGCCGTTTCTCAAACGGGTCGTCGGGATCGCCTTAAGCGGCGGAGAGGACGTCTTTCACACCAACACCCTGCAAGTGCTCGACGGAAAATCAACCTCGCCGGCGCCGATCATCTTTAATAAAGGGAACATCCTCATCTCCATGCTGACCTTAAGCGCGATCGCGGTCATCAACCCTCAGTCCGAAGAATTCGTCTGGATCTTAGGGCCCCGCCTCTGGATCGACGGACAGCACAACAGCACCCTGCTCGATAACGGGCACATCCTTAATTTTGATAACCATTACGGCGGGGAAAAAACGCAGTCCCGTGTCGTGGAATTCGATCCCCTCAGCAAAAAGATCGTCTGGGAATACAACGAACCGGGATTTTACAGCGACACCCAGGGCTCGCAGCAGCGGCTTGAGAACGGCAACACGCTGATTGTCGAATCCAACACCGGCCGCGCCTTCGAGGTCACGCCGCATCAAGAAATCGTCTGGGAATTTCTAAACCCGCACACCACCGGCAAGGACAACGACCTCATCGCGGCGATCTATGTCCTCCGCCGCGTCGACCCCGTCGATGTTGATTCCTGGCTTAATGATGAAATTCAAACCGGACCGGCTGTGGTCGACGTCCCCGCAAATCGCCCGCGCTGAGCCAGTATCATAAAAATAATAGCCAAAACAGCGGGGGTCACCAGCAATCTTCCCATGGCATCCTGCAGATATTGCGCTGAAGGCTCCAAAATACCCATCCCAATGATCATACTCAGATTCAGGCATATGGAAACGACAACAATTTTGCAATGCCGGTCTTTCAAACATTGCGCATTGACCATGAGTGTCAATGCAAAGGCGAACCAAACGATATTAAAATATGACCACCAGACGGTGTATTGAAGGAAAGCGCTCAAAACTTCCGGCACATGGCCTAAATTCCCCATCAGGTAAGGCAAAGACAACGTCCCCTCATTCAAATGGATATTCTTAAGACCAAGGATATTCTTAACAAGAATCCATGGCGCATTCATAGCAATAACGATGAAAGAGTACCAGGCAACCTGCTTTATCCCGCGGACAATATCTTTCTCAGATAAAAGCAGGACGATCGTGATCAGATTAAACAAGGTATAAGCAAATCCTTCATTCTTCGTCCAGCACGCCAATCCGGCCATGACCGCGGAGAGGGTAAAAAAATTCGTGTTGTTGTCTTCTCGCCAGCGGACAAGCAGCACCAGGCTGGTCAGATAATAAAAAATGACCACCGGTTCCGCGATGGAACCAATGACCATCTGCTGCAGTTTTCCCAACGTCACAAAACAAAAAAGGCCCATGAGCGCTGTCATCCGGTTCACCGACCGCAAAAGAAAGAAATAAACCCCGGCGCCCGACGCTATCCAAAACATTGGGAAGACCAATCGCATCCAATTCTCATGCCACCGCCCCAGACATAACGAGGCCCAGGCCTCCATCAGGGGAACATGATGGGGATAATCCCAGTTCCCCCAGACTTTCGAAAGTTGAGGGAATTCTTCCAGGGGGATTCTTTGATGAAACGAATAAATCCTGCCCTTGAAATTCCAGACGGCCCACCCGTCCCACAGCTCCCGCTCGATCATAAAAGCACGAAAGACAACAAAGATCACAACAAAAATAATGATGAGCCACAACAATCTTTCCGGCAGATTGCCGGGGCTTGAGGGCGCGGCCTTCTCCGGTTCAACGGCCTTGAAGAACATCTTCCTTAAAATGACGAGCGGAATCAAAACAACAAAAATGATGAGCGGCGGCGGAAAGCGAAGGTGAAAACAGGAAAACAGGAACATGATTAACGTCAGAATGCCAAATCCCAGCCCGAGGGCATAAACCAGCCTCTCCCCATGATGGAATCGATAAAAGATGTCTCCCCAAACACTCAACGCAAGAAGGCCGATCGCCGCCGGCAAAATAATTGCTCCTGCAAAGCCAATAAAATCACTCATCAGCGCCCGTCCTTCCCAGCAGACAGGCGCGGCTCGTCAGTGTTTTTATGACTTTGAATCCTTCCGGCCTCTCATAGTTTGTGACGTCATAAACAAGAATATAGTCGCCGGGCGATTGATTATCTCCGTCATTCCTGGGATAAAGGATGTACCGCGCCATTTGTTCCAGAAACTCCAGCCTCTTCCTCTGCTCCGCCGGCAAAACCATCTGAATCCTTTTCGATGCCGGAACGATGGCATTGCACTGCTGAAGAACGGCATAATAATTTTGGGATTCCCGATACCCGGGATAAATGAACCGATAAGCCTGCAGATCATCGTAAGAGGCGGTAAAAGCGAATTTGTAATAATCAAAATTATAAAATATCGTTTTTACCGTCCAATGATTGGCGATCGCCGCCCAAAGACCCCAGCAAGCAATAAAAACATACCAGCGCAAATCTTGAATATTCATTTTCATGGAACACTTACTGCCGCAACAACGGCTCCCCGTCGAGATTGAGGGTTTTGAGCTCTTCATCGCTGAAGCCCGTGAGGCGCAGGATGGTGGGGGCGATGTCCGTGATTGCGGGATTGTCTTTGAGGAGAGGGCGGTTGGTGAACAGAACGCCGTCGACGAGTCTGGCGTCAAAGAGGTGCGAACCGGACCATTTGCGCAGGTTGTCCTCGATGAGGTCTTTGGGGACAGCACCCAGGGCCGTCTGCCATGAGGCGCCGTAGCCGGCATTAAATCCGACGATGAGATCCGGCGCGTCCGGCGCGTATTGTCCCCAGAACACATCCTGCTGCTTGTAGACCTTGCTGACGATCCGCTCTTTGTGCTTTTTATCCGTCCACTGCTCCAGCCTCGACGCAATCTCATCCTTCAAACGCTCTTTATCTTCGCCGGGACTGACGACGCCTTGGGCCTCGCGGCCTTTCTGATTGATATAAATCGAACCGAATCCGATCGCGTAAGCCTTGGTCCTGGACCAGTCGACGCTTTTTAAAAGCGGCTCGCCTTCGAGGGCCGCGGCGTCCTTCAGCTCCAGAAACCCCTCCTCGCGCAGCCAGCTGTTCACATGCGCCGTCCGCCGGTAGGTGTCGAATCCATGGTCCGACAAAACGATCAGCGTGTCTTTTTCCCCGACCCGCGTCATCACCCGTCCCAAAATTTCGTCCATCTTTTCATACCAGCGCGTGATGATCTCCCGATATTCCGGCGGCGCGCCGGGTTCGTAAAGCGGATGCCGCGGGTCGATATAACGCCAGAACATGTGCTGAATGATATCCACATCTTCAAAATAAAAATAAAAGACCCCCCGTTCGAAACGGTTGAGCTCGAGGTCCAGCAGTTTTTCGCGTTCGGCCAGGACGTCGCGGGCCTGATCGAGGAACGCGGCTTCGTCGAGACGCTTTTCATTGAGCGCCCAGGTGTCAAACGGCATCCCCTGCGTGTGATAAAGGCCGATTTCCCCGGCGAGCCTGCGGCTGTAATCCGGAGGATGAGAGATCGGGAAAAACGGCTCGCGGGGATCGAGATTGATGGGGCTGACGTAGAGTTTCAGCTCGGGCTCGACGGCGGCAAGATAAAATTTGAAGATCCCCCTGGCCTTGCGAAAAAATCCCAGGTCAAAGGCCACGTCCTGCCAGGGACTCCACTCCCCGGGGCGCAGATTCAGTTTTTTCTTCTGAAACTCAATCCCGACGCTTTCTCCCGCGGTTGTGATCTTAAGCGGCACCCTAACATTTTCCGCCTCACCGCCGACGCGGGCGACCCGCGGCCCCCAGAGATACGTCACAATGAGCGGGGATTTTTTGACATAAAAAATCTTGCCGCCGCTGGTCTCCGTATTGTCTTCTTTGCCGGAGGTGTAAAAAGAAAACGTCCCTTCCGTGCCGAGGATATCCGGGACACCCATGCCGGAAATCATCTTGCCAAAAATCCGGTCCGGCGGGAAGGTGACCGGGCATCCCAAAATCACCGTCGGGATTTTCTTTCGCGAGGTATATTGCCAGAACCGCCGGCCTTTGACCACGGGACGCGCGACCCCGCCTTCGGTGTTTGAAAGGGACAGATGAAGCTGATAATCCTTAGGGTTGCGGGCGATAAAATCGAAGATGCCGTTTTTGCCGGGATTCTGCCCGGTGGCAAACGCGCTCCAGGCAACCGGCGACTCCGGCGGGGTTGTGGTCCGCAGATGACGATAAGATCCGGTTTCCTTAAGGCGCGAAAAATTCTTGAGCCGCCCGTCGGCCATCAGGGGCTCCATGATCCGCGGGCTCAAGGCGTCAAAGCCGATAATGATCACCTTATGATCCATGTCCGTCGTCCCCCGCCTCATCACGAGAGCGCCCGTTACTCCGGCGCCTATCGCCAGGATCACCGCAATCGCGATCCGGCGCCCGGGCTTTTTAAAAAAGTTTACAAGTCGCTTCAAAAAAAGAAGGGCGACACTAAAGATTCCCGTGAGGAAAGTCAGAAGGACAGCCCCGAGGCTTCCGACGGTCATCCCCGTCCCGGGGTCAATGTACCCGAATATCATGGCTCAAATTTCTAAAAATCATCCCAAAAACCTCTTTTGGACAGGCGGGTGTCTTGCGGGGTTTGGAATCATTTCTAATAATCCGTCAAGAGGGTGATCACGTTGGTGCCGTCGCTGAGGACCACGCTGTCCTCCGTGATGCTGATCACAAAATAATTCTCGATCGCGCTGCCGACCTTCACGATCTTGCCGTTGATGATCGCCGTCGGGGTCTCATCGTCAAACGCGATCCCGTCCAGGCGGAGCCCCCGGCGGGCCGGCTGGGCGGGGACATCCGGCTTGGAAAACGGGTCCCGATCGACCCCGGTGACCTGCACCGGCGCCGGGACCCGGGCAGACGACTTCTCCTTGACCGCGGGCGCGGCCTCCTTGAGCGGCTTCTCCTTGGCCGGCGGTTCTTTTTTTCCCGCCATCGGGATGGCCACGGCCTTGGGAGATTTACGTCCCTGCCCCTGGCAGCCCTTGGCCAGGGAAACGACCAGGATGGCCAAAAACCCCGCCGTGACCGCCAGCTGAATCTTGTCTTTTTTTGTCAATGACGTCATCATGGCAAAAGATAAAGGGTGACGCCCAGAACGACATTGAGCTCATCCCTCACCGCCCCCTTGTTCATGCGC
>CAYHZK010000162.1:0-5713 GCA_964361085.1 uncultured Planctomycetales bacterium | reverse complement strand
ATTGTCATAAAAATCAAGACGATGGTTTATTTCCTCCTGGTTGTGTTTTCAGGCATTGCCCTGGGATTCCGGCTGCAGGGTGGAGTAAAATTAAAGACAGCGTGAAATCATGAATCTGTGTGAAGCGGTTGTGCTGCCCGTTGTTGACCGTATCCATCATCCGGCAATCAGCTTGTCTTTTTTACGGCACTTCCAGGGGTTCGTCGGCAGAACCCCCGGCGAAGTCCGTCGTTTGATGTCCAGCCCTGTCTGGGAAGCGCGCTGGATTGCGTCGCAGAAAATCGCAACGGTGTTTTCCGGGGAAGAGGCGTGGACCTGTCTTTGCCGGTTGGCCGAAGACGCCGAACGCAATGTCCGCGAGGGGGCTGCTCATGGATTTGGATTTTTGCTGGCCCGCGCCCCGAATTTGAAAGAACGGTACAAAGAAACGATCTGCGATCACCATGTCTCCGAAAAATTACGCAGGGCGCTGCTGCACAGCGCCGTCGTGTTGTGGCGAAAATTCCCCGAACATCTTGAAACCGCAACGTTCCTTTTGGAGGCCGCGGCAGCGCAGCCGCCGCTGGGGTGTTTTCAAACCATCGGAGCTCATCTCCTGGCGGTTGAACTGATGAAGTCCCATCCGCAAACAGCGCAAGATTTGAAAAAAGAATGGGCCTCCTCCTTAAACAGTAACCTTAAGTATCACGCCGCGCGGGCCGACGGGCAGAAGGTCAAGAGCCCCGGCTCTCACGTTCAGCCGGAAGATTGGGCCGACACCTCCGGGATTCCCGTTCCCGGCGATATCCTTTCTCAGGTCATCGGCCAGGATCAGGCCGTCGCGATCATTCGCATCGCCGCCCGGCAGCGACGATTTGTTCTTCTGATGGGCCGGCCCGGCACGGGAAAAAGCATGCTGGCCCAGGCCATGGCCGAACAGGTGCCCGACCGCGAACCTGAGGATGTCATGGCGTCGCCGAATTCCAAATATGCCATGAATCCCGTCGTTGAAACCGTTCCGGCGGGAACGGGCAGGGAGCGCCTTGAACAGACGCAAAACGCGCAGCGTCACGCGCGGCAATCGTTACAGTTTTTGTGGTGGAGTCTTTTTGCCGGCATCGCTGTGGCGGGAACGGTACTGAGTTTCATTCATAAAGGATGGGTTTTTCCTTTGATCACTGTCCTGACAGCCCTGGTGTTGTTCTGGTTCAAAAAGAGGATTGTCCCGGCGGGCCAGGGGGCGATTCCGAAATTGTTGATTTCGCATCCTGTGCCGTTCCGGGCCCCGTTCATCGATGCGACCGGTTTGCAGGCGGGGGCGTTGTTCGGCGATGTCCGGCATGACCCTTTTCAAAGCGGCGGACGGGAAACCCCTCCGCATCAGCTGCTGGAACCGGGCGCTATTCATCTGGCGAATAAAGGGATTTTGTTTATCGATGAGGCGGGGACGTTGAGTATGGAATCGCAGAAGCATCTGCTCACCGTCATTCAGGAAAAAAAATTTCCCATCATCGGACGCTTGATGAACAGCAGCGGCAGCATGGTCAGAAGCGAGCCTGTCCCGTGCGATTTCACCCTGGTCCTCGCCGGCAACGAAGAGGATATCAAGACGATGCATCCCGCCCTGCGTTCGCGGATCACAGGGTTTGGTTATGAAATCGCGACAGCCTCGATGATCGCCGATACGGCCGAGACCCGGCGGAAATTTGGCCAATTCGTCGCTCAGGAAATTCGAAAAGACGGGAAGATCCCGCATTTTAGCAGGGCCGCGGTTGACCGCATCATTGAACAGGCCGGAACGATGGCCGGCCGCGAAGGCTATCTGAGTCTGCGCCTGAGGGAGCTGGGCGGTCTGGTGCGGGCCGCCGGGGATATGGCCGTGTCCGAAGAAAAATCTCTGGTTGAGCCGGGGCATGTGGTCAAGGCGTTGAAGCTCAAAAAATCCATTGAGGAACAGATGAAAGAACAGTTATGACGATCATGACCAGGCTCGCCAAAACCGTCATGGTCCAGGGCACGGCCTCCAACGTCGGGAAAAGCGTTGTCGCCACGGCCCTGTGTCGGATTTTAAAACGCAAAGGGTTCCGTGTCGCCCCGTTCAAGGCCCAGAACATGGCGAACAACTCGCATGTGACCGAAGAGGGCGGGGAGATCGGCACGGCGCAGGCGGTGCAGGCTGAGGCCTGCGGTCTTGCGGCCTCGCCGTGGATGAACCCGATCCTCTTGAAGCCCAACTCCGACACGACCTCACAGGTCATCATATTAGGGAAAGTCGCAGCAACGTTGACCGCCCGGGAATACCAGCGGCGAAAAAAAGATTTTTTCCCTTACGTCGATGAGGCGTTGAATCGATTGCGGCAGGAGTTCGATGTCGTCGTCATCGAAGGTGCCGGCAGCCCCGTCGAGATCAACCTCAAACACGATGACATCGTCAACATGGCGGTTGCCAAACGCGTGTCGTCGCCCGTCATTCTGGTCGGCGACATCGACCGGGGCGGCGTTTTTGCCCAGATCGTCGGGACTTTCGAGCTCCTCGAGCCTGAGGAACGGAATCTTGTCCGGGCGTTTCTCATCAATAAATTCCGGGGCGATAAAGACATTTTAAAGCCGGGGATCGAGTGGATCGAAAAGAAGATCCAGAGAAGATCGCTGGGCGTCCTGCCGATGATGGCGGATTTGCGTATCAAAGAAGAAGACTCGGTCGTTCTGGAGGATGGTAAGAGTCCCGCCGTAGACAATGCTTCGCAAAAGTTATTGATTCATGTCATTCGTTTGCCGCGAATTTCCAATTTTACGGACTTTGAGCCGCTGGCCCGGGAGCGCGATGTGATCCTTGAGTATGTGCGGGAACCGCAGCGTCATCGCTGTCCGGATCTTTTGATCATCCCGGGAACGAAAAGCACCATGGCGGATCTGGCCTTTTTGAGGGAATCGGGATGGGACAATCATGTCAAGCGCTGTGTCCGTCGGGGATCCGCTGTTCTGGGGATCTGCGGCGGTTATCAGATGATGGGACAGAGCCTTCATGATCCGCATCATGTCGAGTCGGCGGAATCGGACATGCGGGGCTTGGAATTACTTCCGGTTGTGACGCGCTTCAATCGCGAAAAAACAACCGTTCAGGTGAAGGCCGTTCATCTGGAAAGTCAGTTGCCGGTTGCGGGTTATGAAATTCATATGGGTGAGACGCAGAATCTTAACGGCGCGCGGCCGCTGTTTCAGATCACCGAACGCCAGGGAAAATCCGTCGATGCCATGGACGGATTGACTTCCGGGACGGGCGGCGCACGTCTCTGGGGGACGTACATTCACGGACTTTTCGATCTCCCAGGATTTCGCCGGCATTTCCTGGATCAAATTCGCGAACACTACGGATTGAATCCGTTCAAGACACCGGAGACATCGCCGTCGGGTTTTTTTGAAAACCCGTATGACCGTTTGGCACGGACCGTCGAGGATAATATCGATATGAATCTTTTATCCGGGATTTTAGAGGAACAACTGTTGTGAAGCCCCCGCGATTCATCATTGCTGGAACGCACAGCGGTGCCGGCAAGACGTCGGTGTCTTTAGCCGTCATGGCCGGGCTGCAACGGCGCGGTTACTGCGTGCAGGCTTATAAAGTCGGACCGGATTATATTGATCCCAGCTATCATGAAGTCGCGACCCAGCGGCCTTCTCACAATCTGGATGACTGGATGATGGGACGCGATGCGGTCGAGGCGTTGTTTGCGGAAACGTCTCAAGACTGTGACGTGGCGGTCATCGAAGGGGTGATGGGATTATTTGACGGCTTGAGCCCGACGGGCGATGAAGGCAGCACGGCACGGATCGCCAAGATCTTAAACGCGCCGGTGATCCTTGTTGTGGACGCCGGCGGCATGGCGCGGTCTGTCGCGGCCGTCATCAAGGGTTATCAAACCCTGGATGAGGACGTTTCTATCGGCGGGGTGATCTTAAACCGTGTTGCGGGCGCGCATCATTTTCAAATCCTTCGCGAAACGGTTGAGCACTACAATCACTGCCCGGTCTTGGGCGCGATTTTTCGCGACGACGCCATCGCGATCCCGGAACGGCATTTGGGTTTAAAGCCCGCCTCGGAGAATGAGGAATTTCGGCAATGCCTGGAGAAACTCGCGGAGTTTACCGACGTCAACCCGGGGAGGGACTCCCCCGCCATCAATCTTCAAAGCATCTTAAATCTGGCTGGTTGCCCCCCGTCCCAACCCTCCCCACCGCCGTTGGGGGAGGGAGGTGTGTTTTTTTCGCGGGGCAAAAATGGTCTTAACGATGACGCGGAGAAGAAAGTCCGGATCGCTTATGCCAAGGATAAGGTGTTTCATTTTTACTATCAAGCCAACCTGGATTTTTTGAAACGCTGTGGCGCCGAGCTGGTGCCGTACAGCCCTTTGTCGGACCGGGAACTGCCGGAGAATATCGGCGGGCTTTATTTTGGCGGCGGGTTCCCGGAGGTTTATGCCGCCGGGCTGGAAGAAAATTCGGCGATGCGGGACGCCGTCCGGTATGCCGTTACGCGCGGCATGCCGACGTACGCGGAATGCGGCGGGCTCATGTATCTGGCGGAAGGCATCAAAACTCTCGACGGAAAGATTTATTCCATGGTCGGTGTCGTGCCGGGCTTGATTGAAGTGACGACGAAGCTGGTGTCTTTTGGATATTGCGAAAACGAACTGACGCGCGATTGTTTTTTAGGGCAACAGGGCGAGCGATTCCGCGGTCACGAATTTCATTATTCCCGGTGGGAGGAGGAAGGGACGGGGTCGATCCACCGGGTTGAAAAAAAAAGACGGCAGTCGGCGCGCTCCGAGGGGTATTGTTCCGGGAACATCCTGGCCAGCTATGTTCATTGTCACTTTTTGTCATATCCACAGCGGGCTTTTAATCTGGTTCAACAGAGCCGGGCCTTCGCGAAGATGGTCATGCAGGCGCCGGTGGCATGAGGGATGAAGAGGGTGCGGAAGAAAACCACAGTTGTCGTCGTCGGGCATGGCAGCCGGGTCGGGCAGGCGAACGCGGAGTTCGAGGCCTTTGTGGACCGGTTTCGCGGGGATGTCCCGGCGCACGAACTCATTCCCGCTTACGTCGAGCTGGCACAGCCCGATGTCAAGACCGCCCTTAAGCGAGCCGCCTTGACGTCGGATCAGGTGTTTGTGCTGCCTTTCTTTTTATTCGCGGCCGGCCATGTTAAAAATGATCTGCCGCTCGCGGTGGCCGCGGCCCGGCGGGAATTTCCCGACGTGAAATTTCATGTTGCGACCCCCTTGGGTGTCCATCCGAACATGGCGCGACTGGCGGCGGCTCGGATTGATGAGACAGCGCAGTCTCTTAATAAAGAGAAAGGCAAGACCTCCGTGTTGATGATCGGCCGCGGTTGCAGCGATCCTGACGCGAACAGCGATTTTTGTAAATTGGTCCGTCTGATCGAGGAGACATCGCCCTACGCGAGGGTGGATTATTGTTTTTTGGCGATTGTGAAGCCCAAGATCGTCGATGCGCTGGACCGGCTCCTTCGCGATGCGCCCGACGCGGTCATTGTGCAGCCGTATCTTTTGTTCCCGGGGCAGTTGGTGCAGCAGATTGAAGAGCTCATGATCCCTTACGCAAAACGCTATCCGTGGATTTCAATCAAGGTTTCAAAGACGCTGGGCGAGGATCCGCTCATTTTTGATCTGTTGAAAGAACGGCTCACCGATGCGGTCTCTGGCGGAAAAAC
>CAYHZK010000161.1:0-5730 GCA_964361085.1 uncultured Planctomycetales bacterium | reverse complement strand
CTCCAGACACTGTCCCACTAACTCGGGTAACCGATGTCTTGAGATTCGGGAATTATTGATTGGGAGATTGGGCAGGCTTATAGAGATTGGCGTTCAAGATATCCTGAAGAAAAAGTCCTCTTGGAAAAGATCGAACAAAGATGGCTGGATATAGCCAATACCGAGAAGAAAGACGTTTACTTTTACGTTGGTAATTTAAAGCGATTTCGGCAAACATTCATGGTTTTGGGCACGTTTTATCCGCCTAAGTGAACTTTCCTGTTATGTGTCCTTCCAGGTGGAGGCCGGGTCTGCAGGTCGGGCGAGGCGCAGGCAGCCCGTCCACATGAAATAATTTTTTCCATGTTACGTTACTCGAGTTGGGGAATACCGACGTAAAAGCCTAGAAAATCATCGAAATTCGTAACATTGTAACGTTTGTCTAAGGAATTTTTTCATTGGCGGCCAGCAAAAGCCTTTCAATCGCCGCTTGCTGTTTTTGGTGGTTCTTGATTTTAGCAATATCCGTGACATCGTTTCCAATGAGTAGCGTGTCCGGATAATGGACAGCTTGCTCGACAAAGTCGCTGGGCAGGCGTCTTAAGAGGCTCAAAAGTCGGGAAACACGCTCGCGCTGGGTATGGAAATGCTGGGCGATGGTGGCATGGGTGCAGGACGGATTTGCTTTGAGATAATCACGGTACTCAACGGCCTCGGCTAAGATGTTTTTGTTCTTAAATGCTCTTGGTGTTTCCTGTTCTTCGCCGGTAGCGTCGAGAAAGAAGGTCACGGACCTTTTACGTTTGCGGTAAAGGTTCACAACCAGTTCAACCTCTAAGGGCTCGATAGTTTGATTTGTATTCGTATCGGGCAGCCATACTAATCTCTTGATTTCCCCGTCGAGAGATAAATAAAACCCTGATCGGGCGTATCGGTTGGGGTTTTTTATTTGGCGAGGTGTCAAATGGTTGGGGCATAATTTTTTTGGCATTGCTCGAGGGAATCCGACATTGCACAAAGTTTATTATGTCCGACATTAGACAAAAAAAGGTGCAGGATATCTCAAAAATCGGTTTTCTTCTTTAACTCGGCGCCATCGGTAAGCTCTCATTGACAGTGAGAACTATTTGTATTATTCTTTCATTAACAATGAGGAGGTAAAAAGATGCAAAAGCCGCTGCTAAAAGAGATTGTGCTTGAACAGGAAAAAGACCGAAAAAGTTTAGACAAAGGTATTTCCAGAATGGCTTTGGCCGTTGCCTTGCGCCATGCGGCTTTGCCCCATGCGGTGGTTGTCTCGGGGGTGCGTCGCTGCGGTAAGTCGACGTTGCTTAATCAGGTTATCGGTGATCATTATAAAGATGGTGTTTATTACCTTAATTTCGAAGACGAACGACTCGTTGACTTTACCGTTGAGGATTTTAATGACCTTTACGAGGTGTTTTTAGAACTCTACGGAGAGAAGAAGGTCTTTTTCTTTGACGAGATCCAAAATATTCCAAAGTGGGAGATGTTTGTCCGTAGAATGCAGGGGAAGGGCTGCAAGTTTTTTATCACTGGGTCGAACGCTTCTTTATTAAGCAAAGAGCTTGGTACGAAATTATCCGGAAGGAATATCAACATCGAACTGTTTCCCTTCTCGTTTCTGGAATTCCTTTCCTTTAAAGGTGTTCAGCCGTCCAAAAACGGATTGTTTCTCACGGTGGAAAGGGCTACGTTAAAGAAGCATTTTTCCGAGTATCTCCGGCACGGCGGTATGCCCGAATACTTAAAGTATCAGGATCGGGTTCTTTTAAAGCGCGTCTACGAAGATATTCTTTACCGGGATATCGTGGCAAGGTACGGCATCAAGCAAGTCAAGCCGCTGCGCGAACTCGGGCTGTATCTTTTGAGCAATATCGGCGGGACATTTTCTTATAACAATCTGAAAAAAGTTTTAGGCCTCGGTAGTATGAACACGATTAAGAGCTACGCAGATTACTTGGAGAACAGCTATTTGATCTTCCTCATCAGCAAATTTTCCTACTCGTTAAAAGAGCAGTTTGTGGCGCTTAAGAAAATCTATTGCATCGATAACGGCCTGGCCGAGTCGATTGCCTTCCAGTTTTCCAAAAATAAGGGGAAATTTTTGGAGAACTTAGTCTTTCTTGAACTTAAGCGAATCGGCTCGGAGATTTATTATTATAAAACGACAAATAATTTGGAAGTCGATTTTTTGGTTAAAACCGGGAAGAAGAATCTGCAACTTATTCAGGTCGCTGATAATCTGGATAACGATAAGACACGGCAAAGAGAGATCAATTCACTGACAAGAGCTATGGAAGAGTTGAAACTCAAAGAAGCGCTTATTCTCACCGATGACACGGAGGATGATTTGAAAATCGAAGGAAAGAGAATTAAGATAATACCGCTTTATAAATGGCTTTTGAGAGAAGAATAGGCATGAAAGAGAAGAGTGATCTTGAGAATCGGATTAAACACATCGATGAACAGATTGCGCTTTTGACCGACCTGAAGGCGCAATGCCTTCAAAAATTGCAATCGGCTCAAGCCATGCCTCGTTCTGAAATGATTTCGTTCCCGCAAGGCATGATTCCCGATGATAAAATCGCGTTATTTTTAAATTATTTCCGCGGCCGTTGAAAGATCGCGTTCCGGGAGAGGCGGCCACATCTGGATTTTCTTCAGTGAAGAAATCCCATTTGATCACGAAAACCATGTCCCGACGTTATCAAATTGATATGAAGAGTTACGATCGCTTGTTTCCCAATCAGGATACTTTGCCCAAAGGCGGATTTGGGAATTTGATTGCGCTTCCGTTTCAGAGAGAAGCCATGTTAAAAGGCAACAGCGTTTTTATTGACGATGACGGAGTGCCTTATCCGGATCAGTGGACGTTCCTGTCTTCCATCAAGAGAAGGTACTATCGCGAAGTGGAAGCGTTCGTGGACGAAGCGGCAAAGACGGGGCAGGTGCTCGCCGTTCGCCATGGAAATAGTCGTTGACGCCTATGGAAGTGAAGAGCGTGCGATGGGGTGGTATTATTATTTGGAGGACAAACTTGAATTCCCGTTTAAAGCAAAGTGTATTCGAGAGCGACCAATCTCGCCGTTAAAGAAAGACGAAGCGGTTGATGTTACGGCCATGGCTCCGGAAGAAGAATGCCAGCATGACATGTTCGTTCAAATCCGCTGGGAGGATCGAAAATTGGCTGTTCCTTTGGCACAATTGAAAGGTATATCGGTTGGAAATGATACAAAAGAAGCCATTGAGGATTGGCATTATTGGGTAACAATGGGATATCAATTCTGATTAAGGAAAAATATGAAGCTAAAAGATCTGTCTGAGAGTGCAATCAAAAATTCGCTGGGGCGACGATTTTTGGCCGAGGGAAAGAATATTGTCAAAGTCAAAATTGCAAGAAAGAGAGGGCAATCATGCTGCGCAAATTTATTCACTGGGCGGTGAGTTATCCTAAGCGTGTTGTGGCGATAACCGTTTTTATGGTTATTCTGGCCGTCGTGCAGTTCCCGCGCATCAGGGTCGATACGGATCCCGAGAATATGCTTCCCGCCGATGCTCCGGTGAGGGTCTTCGACCACGCGATGAAAAAAGAGTTCACGATATACGATTTTATTGTCCTTGGCATTGTCAATGACAAGGATCCCGGCGGTGTTTTTAATCCTAAGACGCTCGGCAAGGTTTTTCGCATCACAGAAGACATCATGGGCCTTAAGGGCGTCATTGCCTCCGAGATCATCGCCCCATCCACCAAGGATAATATCGAGCAAGGAGACCTCGGGAGTGTCCGTTTCAATTGGCTGATGGAAGCGCCACCCCGGACCCAGGAAGAGGCCGTGAGGATTTTACGCGAGGCTGAGGATCATCCCATGTTCCGGGGAAGCGTTGTTTCCGAGGACGGCCGGGCGCTTGCTCTCTATGTTCCCCTGGAGCACAAGATCCTCAGCTTTGAGGTTTCGCAGAAAATTCAGCAGATCATCACGAAATATGCGGGCGACGAGAAATTTTTTATAACCGGCCTTCCTGTGGCTGAGGACCAGTTTGGGGTCGAGATGTTTAAACAGATGGCCATTTCAGCGCCCCTTGCGGGACTGGTGATTTTTTTTCTGATGTGGTGGTTTTTTAGGTCGGTTCTTTTGATCACGGCCCCCATGTTGCTGGCGGTCGCGACTGTTCTGATCACCATGGGGCTTTTGATCGGCTTGGGATTCCCGGTCCATATTATGAGCTCGATGATCCCGATATTTCTGATGCCCATTGCGGTTCTGGATTCGGTCCATATTTTAAGCGAATTTTTTGACAAATATCGCCTCTACGGCAACAAAGAAAAAGCCGTCGTCGCCATTTTCGAAGAACTGTTTACGCCGATGCTTTATACTTCGTTAACCTCCATTGCCGGTTTTTTTTCGCTGTCCTTCGCGCCGATTCCGCCGGTGCAGGTGTTCGGGATTTTTGTCGCCCTGGGTGTGGCGATCGCCTGGGTGTTGACCATGACGTTTATCCCGGCGTTTATCATGCTTTTAAATGAGGAGCAATTAAAAGATTTTGGCGCTGCCAGCCATGAAGAAAGGGAAACTTTTTTGGACAAGGCGCTTCTGGCTTTTAGGGCAATTGTGCTGAAAAGGGCGAAGGTTGTCGTCGGGGCGACCGTTGTCATCGTTGCCCTGTCGGTTTACGGGATTGCGCATATCCGCGTGAACGACAATCCGGTGCGCTGGTTTACCAAAGGTCATCCCCTTCGGGTCGCCGACCGCGTTTTAAACGATCATTTCGCCGGGACCTATCCGGCGTATCTGGTGTTTGAGGCCGAGGATAAAAATAGCGAAGTTTTTATAACGCCTGAAATGCTGACTTATATCGAAAAACTCGAGCAGGGGCTTTTGACAAACGGGCTGGCGGGCAAAACAACGTCTCTCGTTGCCATCGTCAAAAAAATTTATGATGAACTTTTAGGCGGGGACAAAAAGAACAGCGTCATTCCTCCCACCAAAGAAGCGGTGGCGCAGTGCCTGATTTCTTTCGAAAGTTCCCACAAGCCGGACGACCTCTGGCATTTGACCACGCCGGACTATTCCAAGCTGAACGTGTGGCTTCAGCTGAAAAGCGGTGATAACAAGGACATGAGCAGGGCCGCACAGTTCGTCGAGCGGTATTTGAAAGAAAATCCCCCGCCTTATCGCGTTTCGCACCGTTGGGCGGGGCTGACCTACATCAATATGGTGTGGCAGGATGAGATGGTCGTGGGGATGCTAAAAAATTTTATGGGGAGTTTTGTTATTGTGTTCTTTATGATGCTCTTTTTGTTTCGCTCGCCGGTTAAGGCCGTCATATCCATGGTTCCTCTGACGGTGACGATCCTTTTTATCTACAGCCTTTTGGGATTTTTTGGCAAGGATTACGATATGCCGGTGGCTGTCCTGTCCGCATTGACCCTGGGGTTGTCCATTGATTTTGCCATTCATTTTATCCAGCGGGCCGTGGAAACGGATCACGAAGAGCGCGGTTGGGAAAAGACGTCAAAAAAGATGTTTGGCGGACCCAGCCGGGCGATTGTCCGCAACGCGCTGGTCGTGGCGATTGGATTTTTGCCGCTTTTGGCCGCGCCCCTTGTGCCGTATCAGACGGTCGGATTTTTTATGTTCGCGATTATGGCGTTTTCGAGCGTGGCGACGATTTTTATTCTGCCGGCCATCATTTCAATGAACCCGGGCCTTTTTATGGGAACGACAA
>CAYHZK010000160.1:0-5792 GCA_964361085.1 uncultured Planctomycetales bacterium | reverse complement strand
GTCGGCATGGCCGAGATGCTGCATCATTCCAGGGCCGTGAACCGCGCTGTCAAGAATGCGATGCTCGTCGGAGACATGCCGTTTGAGGCCTATCAGGAGCATCCTGAAACGGCGGTTAAAAATGCCCGGAGGTTTGTCGAGGAAGCCGGCTGCGGCGCGGTCAAGCTGGAATGGTTTGACGCGTGCCTGAACGTCGCCGAAGAGATCATCCGCGCCGGGATCCCTCTGATGGGGCACGTGGGTCTGACCCCGCAAACGGCGGACAAGCTGGGTGGATTTAAAGTCCAGGGCAAAGACGCCGACGCGGCCCGCCGGATCATGGACCAGGCCCGCGCGCTGGAAGAACAGGGATGTTTCAGCATTGTCCTTGAATGTATTCCGGATAAGATTGCCGCCGAGATCACGAATGTTTTGAAAATCCCCACAATCGGGATCGGAGCGGGGATCGGCTGTGATGGACAGGTGCTGGTGACCCATGACATGTTGGGACTGTTCGCGCGGTTCCATCCCAAATTCGCCAAACAGTATGTGGATGTCAATGCCTTGATCAAACAGGGTGTGGAGCAGTTCCGCCGGGAGGTTGCCGGAGGGCAGTTTCCCGACGATGCGCACAGTTTTAAGATGCCGGAGGAGGAATGGACAAAATTAAAAACGTCCTGGGTGAAGCGTGAAGCGTGAAGCGGACTTCGTAAATTTCGTGCTTCGGGTTTTTCGCTTCACGCTTCACGTGGTGCGCTTCACGAGAGAGGAAATCCATTCATGAAGAAATGCCCTTTTTGCGCCGAGGATATCCAGGACGACGCCGTCAAGTGCCGGCATTGCAACGAATTTTTAGCGGGGCGTCCCGAGCAGCCCGGGAAGAAGGTCCCCTGGTATCACAATACGACGGCCATCATTGTGACCTTTGTTTGTTTTCTGCCCATTTCGGTATTCTTCGTCGTGCCCCTCGTGTGGACGCATCCCCGATGGAGCCGGACCACAAAGACCGTTGCGACGGTCATGATGGTTGCCGTCACGCTCTTGACGCTCAAGATGTTGAGCGACGCGGGGCAGTCTCTCATGAAATATTATGGAACCGTGTTGCATTAACATGCAAAAGCCTTGCTTTTTAAAAGGGGGTTGGTTAAAATAGCCCATCCTTTGGCGGGAAGTAACCCTGAACCCCGCGTAGTTCAGGGAAGTCGACGGATTCCCCCACATAAAAACGATCGCGTAAGAATTAATGGAGTCACCTGTCTTTCATGAAAACCACGGTTGACATGGAAAAAGTCGTCTCGTTGTGCAAGAGACGCGGATTTATCTTTCAATCTTCGGAAATCTACGGCGGTCTGGCCAGCGCCTGGGATTACGGTCCTTTGGGCGTTGAGCTCAAGCGTAACGTCAAAAACGCCTGGTGGAAGGCCGTCGTGCATAACCGCGACGACATGGTCGGCCTCGACGCCAGCATCCTCATGCACCCGACGACCTGGAAGGCCTCGGGGCACACGGAAAACTTTTCTGATATCCTCGTCGACTGCAGAAATTGCAAAAAACGTTTCCGCAAAGATCATATCGGTGACAAATGTCCGAATTGCGGCAAAAAAGATTTTACCGAAGGCCGCGCTTTCAACCTTATGCTCAAAACTCCATTAGGAGCCGTCGAAGACGAGAGCAGTGTGACCTATCTCCGCCCCGAGACGGCGCAGGGGATTTTCGTCAATTTCGCCAACGTGCTTGATGCCACGCACCGCCGGTTGCCGTTTGGCATCGCCCAGATCGGCAAATCGTTCCGCAATGAAATCACACCGGGGAATTATACTTTCCGTACCCGTGAGTTTGAGCAGATGGAGATCGAATATTTCACGATCCCCGAAGACGCGCCCAAGACTTATGAGCGCTGGATCGAGGAGCGGTTCCAGTGGTATCTTGATTTGGGGATGCGGAAGGACAATCTTCGCCTGCGTCCGCATGCCCAGGACGAACTGGCGCATTACGCCGCCGGCTGCACCGACATCGAGTATCATTTCCCCTTCGGATGGTCGGAGCTGGAAGGGATCGCCAACCGCACCGACTATGATCTCAAACAGCACGCCCAATTTTCCGGGAAAGATCTGATGTACCAGGACAACATGACCCAAAAGAGATTTTATCCGTACGTGATCGAGCCGTCCGGCGGGGTGGACCGCGCGACCCTCGCCTTTATCGTCGACGCTTATCACGAGGAGCAGGTCCATGACGCGACCCGTGTCGTTTTGAAATTGAGCCGCCATCTGGCGCCCATCAAGGTCGCGATCTTCCCCCTGCTCAAGAAGAACGCGGATCTCGTGACCCTGGCAAAATCCCTAAATAAAGACTTGAAAAAAGAATTCACCTGCGTGTATGATGATACGGCCGCGATCGGGAAGCTCTACCGCAGACAGGACGAGGTCGGGACATTTTTTTGCGTGACGGTGGACGTGCAGTCTCTGGAAGACAAGCAGGTGACGGTGCGTTCCCGCGACACGATGGCGCAGGAACGGGTCTCCGTCGACCGTTTGAAAGAATATCTGATCGAACAGTTAGCGAAATTTTAAATATCGGTTACATCCAATATTAATCGTCGCAACAGAAAGGCAGTTTTTACATGGTCAAAAAGCATGTGTATTCGTATGGCGCCGGAAAAGCGGAAGCCAAGGGCGAGGAACTCAGCAAAAGTGTTTTAGGCGGGAAAGGCATCGGCCTGATGGAAATGACCTCGATCGGGATCCCGGTCCCGGCGGGTTTTACCATCACGATCCAGACCTGCGAAGAATATTATAAGCTCGGCCGCCGGCTCCCCAAGGGGCTGGAAAAGGAAGTCCGCGACGCGGTTGTCAAATTGGAAAAAGTGTCGGGCAAAAAACTGGGCGATCCCAGGGATCCTCTTCTGGTGTCCGTGCGTTCGGGCGCCGCCCGTTCCATGCCGGGGATGCTGGAAACGATTTTAAACCTGGGGCTCAACGACGAGAGTGTTGAAGGGCTGGCCAAAAGAACGAACAATCCGCGTTTTGCCTATGACGCCTACCGCCGGTTCATCCAGATGTATGCCAGCACCGCCATGGGATTGTCCAAACAGCCGATGGAAGACCTCCTGCACGACATGAAGCATCAGCTCGGCGTCAAGAACGACCCCGAGATTCCCGCCGAGAAACTCAAGGAACTTTGCGCGCAATTCAAAGGGTTTTATAAAACGAATCGCGGAGAAGATTTTCCGCAGGACCCCTGGAAACAGCTGTGGGGCGCCGTTATGGCGGTCTTCAACAGCTGGGAGGCCGAAAAGGCGCAGACGTACCGTCGGGTGGAGAAGATCACTGATCTCAAAGGGACCGCGGTCAACGTCGTTCAGATGGTGTTCGGGAACAAGGGCGAAAACAGCGGGACGGGCGTTTGTTTCACCCGGGACCCGAACACCGGCGAGAATGTTTTCTACGGCGATTACCTGATCAACGCCCAGGGCGAGGACGTCGTCGCCGGCATCCGCACGCCGCTTAAACTTTTGACCCTGCACGAAACCATGCCCAAGGCCTACGAACAATTGTGCGCGGTTCGCGCGATCTTGGAGTCTTATTATAAGGAAATGCAGGACCTTGAGTTTACGATCGAAGATGAAAAGCTATACATGCTGCAATGCCGGACCGGCAAACGTTCCCCGGCGGCGGCCTTCGCCATTGCCGTTGACCAGGCGACCAAACCGCTCCTGAGCAGGGCCCATGAAAGGGATCTGGTCAAGAAAGGGTATCTGCCTGCGAAATACGCGGAGGCGGCGCTCAAGCCGGTTATCACCAAACAGCAGGCGATCAACCGGATTTCCGCCGATGACATCGAGCGGTTATTTTATCCGGTCATCGACACGCATAAAACGAGCCCCGAGCAACTGAAGAATGCCCATCTGGGAAGCGGGATCAATGCCGTTCCCGGCGCCGCGGCGGGGAAGGTTGTTTTTACCGCCGCTGAAGCCGAGAAGATGGCGCACAAAGGCGACAAGGTCATTCTGGTTCGCAAGGAGACCAGTCCCGAGGACGTCGGCGGGATGCACGCGGCCAAAGGGATTTTGACGGCCACCGGCGGCAAGACCTCTCACGCGGCCGTCGTGGCGCGCGGGTGGGGCAAATGCTGCATCGTCGGCTGCGAGGTGTTGAACATCAATTATGAAACAAAGTCCATGACCGTTTCCGGAAAGACGATCCGGCAGGGCGACTACATCACGCTCGACGGTTCGGAAGGCGAGATTTATACCGGCGATCTGCCGCTGAAGGAACCGGAACTTCCGGCGAGCTATTACACGATTATGAAATGGGCGGACGAATTCCGCACGATCAACGTCCGCACCAACGCGGACACGCCATATGACGCGGTCAACGCCATCAAGATGGGGGCGGAGGGCATCGGACTGTGCCGCACGGAGCACATGTTTTTCGACACGGAAGAACGCCGTCTCGCCATTCAGGAGATGATTGTCGCCGAGACCGTCGAAACCCGCAAGGCGGCTTTGGGAAAACTTCTGCCGTTCCAGACCGACGACTTCTACGGCATCTTCAAGGCCATGAACGGATATCCGGTCACGATCCGCCTCATCGATCCCCCGCTTCATGAGTTCACGCCGAAAGACAACGCCGGCATCGAAAAGCTGAGCCAGATCACCGGCCTTGCTCCGGAAAAAATCAAACACCGCTGCGAGCAGCTTCATGAAGCGAACCCCATGCTGGGCCATCGCGGTTGCCGTCTGTGCATCACGTATCCGGAAATCCTGGAGATGCAGGTTACGGCGATCATTTCCGCCGCGATCAAGTGCCGCAAGGAAGGGATCAAAGTTCTCCCCGAAATCATGATCCCCTTAACGATGGATAAAAAAGAATTCGAAATTCTGAAAGTGCAAACCCGCGCCACCGCGGATCGCCTCATCAAAAGCGCCGGGGTCAAGATGCCCTATCTCGTCGGGACCATGATCGAAATCCCGCGCGCCGCCCTCTTGGCCGATCAACTGGCCGAGGTCGCGGAATTCTTCAGCTTCGGGACCAACGACCTGACCCAGATGACCTTAGGGTTGTCCCGCGACGACGCCGGACGTTTTCTGCCCGTCTACGTGGCCACGGAAAAAGACGGCGGGAAAGGCATCTTTAAAGATGATCCGTTCCAGAGCCTGGATCAGGAAGGTGTCGGGATGCTGGTCAAATGGGGTATCGAGCAGGGGCGTTCCACTCGCAAAGATTTGAAGGTCGGTATCTGCGGCGAGCACGGCGGCGAGGCGGAAAGCGTCAAGTTCTGCCACAGGGTCGGCATGAACTACGTGAGCTGTTCGCCGTACCGCGTCCCGATCGCGCGCCTGGCCGCGGCCCAGTCGGCCTTAAGCAGCAGCAAGGTGCCTGTGAAAAAGACCAAAGGGAAGAAGTAAATTGTTCTCTACGTTTTTATGTTTTGCAAGATTTCGATGACCTTTACCCTCTGCAAACCAGCATGTCAGTTTGGTTTGAAGAATCCTCTTCGAGGCTGATGCATGAAAGATTCCAACCATTTTGCGGTCTTGGCAATTATCTTGTCCGCCTTCCTTCTACTGCCATTGCAGGGCTTCGCCGCGGATATTGCCATCAATCAAGATACCGTCTGGGAACAAGGTGTTTATTCTTACGACAATGTTTCAATCATCGATGGAGCTAAGCTGATTTTCAAGGGATCGGTGACTTTAAATTGCGCCAATCTGACCGTCGCGGTGGGGGCGTCGATTTTGGCCGACGGGATGGGCTATCCAGGGCAGTTGACGATATCGGGGATGAATGGCCCTGGGGGCGGGGTATCGG
>CAYHZK010000159.1:0-5839 GCA_964361085.1 uncultured Planctomycetales bacterium | reverse complement strand
GCCCCGGAAGTCTGCCCTGTGACCTTGAAATAGGTATTGTGTCCCGCTTTATTTCGTTGATTTTTTTCGCTGAACGCGCTGAATGCGCTTCGAATGCGCGAATACGAAGGCACTACTCACCCCTAAAACAATCGACTTAAATGAGATTTTATATTATTAAACTTAGGGAGTATGGAGTCGCGGATATCTTTTGCAGAAAATATTTTTGACCAATAACTCGCATTCCATCTTTCTTGCTTCAAATCTCTATAATCAAGATATGTGGCAGAAATTTTGTCGTCATTAGCGATCCAATCATCAGATATATCGTGCGTTTTGGAATGCTTATTATTTATTGCAAAATAAGCCTCATAGTAGTGCAAGAGAGAATAAAATAAAGCTACAACAACCCAATCACGAAAACGCGTATCATCCAAATTGAAATTATTGAAAAAATCTTCATTATGAGCTGCCTTGCTCAAATGTTTTATTTTTTGCATTTAGAATTATCGCTTTTTATAGATTAGGATTCCGCCGGAGGACAACACATCCTCAAGATTCTCTGAACGAATTAATTGGAAATTAAAGCTGTAACCTTGCTCCTTTAAATTTTTCATTAATAAACTTTCTTGGGTATAAACATTTCGTCTTTTACTCTCATCATCATAATTATCTATAACTGACCAAATATGCAAAACATCATCAATTTTTTCAAAAACAATAGCCTCAACCCCGGCCTTAATTAAGTATTCAATAATTTTATCAAATAATTCGTTAGATGAATTTAAGTTAAGATTAAAATTGGACCGATTACCAAAGCTATTCGCCTGCCCCAATAATCTTTTTGGTCTGGATAAAATTACTAATTGTGTAGAACCCATGTCCGTTTTAAGAAAGAAAAATTCATCGGACGAAACTGAACGAATCAAAGACATTATTTTAGATGTACTCACTTCAAGTGAATTTGATTTAATCTGCATAGTTAATTCGCCTTTTTAAGTTTCTCCGGGCAATCCATAGAAACAACATTGTTCGACTGTATCAAATAAACTGGATTGCCGGCTTGGTCATATTGATTGACTAAACGAACAACTTTAGTTGCAACTGGCTTTAATTTTAATAATGTTCCATCCTCCAATACATATTGATTCCATTGCTCAGAAGATGATGAAATTTCCACCTGTTCTCCATCCACAATACTGCCGTCGTTCAATTTAATTTTCTCTACTTTTCCCATTTTAATACCTCCCCTTCTTGATGTATAAAGTATATCATAGTCTCTAATTCTGAGAAGTTTAAAAATTTTTCAGTGATATCCCATCCGGGCCTCCTTTTGGGATTCTTTCCAACGGGCACGTCGGGAGATGTGGAACGCGACCTTGATTCCTCCTTCGTCATAACTCCCCCTCAAAAGCGCGGTGTAACATTGACTGAAACAAGTCGTCCAGGCGCTTGCGGCTGGCGGATTGTTCGGTTTGCACGGCGCGGATTTCGGTCACGCGGACGGCGAAATCCTTTTGTAGTGGGAGCGGTGGAACGGGAATCTGAATCCGCTCAAAAAGCGACTTCTTTAAAATGGGCAATGCCGTTGAACTACCGTGCCGGATGACTACGCCGGAACATTGCTTCATACACACAATGCCGAAATCGTCATCAATCTGCTCGTCCCATTCGACGGCGTTAATTTGTTGATTGAACGCAGATCGTTTCCAAGTCCTGTCTGTCTTGCCGATGGTTGCTCCAATGCAGCAGACGAGTGTGCTGCCAGCGCGAACTATTCGCACCTCGGCTGCTCCGGCTTCCGTGACATAGCGCTGTGTTTCTCGCGTGTTGCTGTCCAAGTCGCCAGGCGTGATGAATGGAATGTCCCCGGCAAACATTCCCTCCTTTGCGCTCGGTGGCGTGCCTCCCGTAACCACGCGGCCAAGTTGCCGCAGTTCCCTCGTTGGCCATCCCCCCGAATTAACGAGCGGATCGCCAAACATTTCGTGGAACAAAGCTGGAATCAGATTGGCTGTACGGCGGTCGGATTGGGCGCGCAGTTTGCGCAACTCGTCGGCTTCATCCAGTAACTTCACAATCCGATCCTGCTCCAGAAATGATGGCACGGGAACAGAAAGCCTCTCTAATTCCGCCCGCCGTAAATTTTGGATGTTCGCGCCTTTGGCATTGCTGTCGCGCCATTGCAGAAATGCAGGGCTGCGAAACCAATACGAACCGAAGCGATGATGGAAATTGGCGTTGAACCTCACAATAGCGCAGAACGCACCGACTGAGCCACGCCAATCCGAATCCAAGTGCGCCGTCTTTCCAACTATGGTCGGGCTACCTGACGACATGCAAATAGCGAGGTCTCCACGCCGCATTTGCTGTTCCTCGCTCACCAACTCTTCGGGAACATAAACTAAGTCAAAATCAGTAAGCAACGAATCCTGAATATTCCCGGCTCGAAGAATCGGAATCGAATTCTTGCGTGCCTCATCGCTGACCTGTGACTTATCGAAGGAAACTCCCCGAACCACCGTCGCAATATCCGCCAGAGGTTTTGTTGGCCAGTGTTTCATTTCTTGCCTTTAATTTGTTCTAGCAATACATTGCCGCGCGCAATGATTTCATTTTCAAGTTTAATAATATCACCGAGAATTTCTACGGGCACGTCATGATTCACGGTCTCGGTTGTCACAGGCTTATACCGACCGGCGGCGAGGCTCCAGTCGTTCTCTTTGATCTTCTCAACCGGCACGCGATAGCTGTTCGGGCCTTCCTCGCGGTTGGGCCATTTAGCCAGCACATCAGGAATGTCACTGGCTTCAATCGGCGCGCGTTTGTCGTCAAGGCTGAAGCCGTCGGCGGTCAGGTCGTAAAACCAGACGCTTTGTGTGGACTTGCTCTTCTGAAAAATCAACGCGGCAGTAGCGACGCCGGCATAGGGCTTGAACACACCGCTCGGCAGACTGATGACAGCCTGAAGATCACACTCGGTCAGGAGCAATTCGCGAAGTTTCGTCGCGGCGTTGGTCGAACCGAAAAGAACACCGTTGGGGACGATGACCCCCGCCCGTCCGTCCGGCGTCAGGTGATCGATGAACCATTTCAAGAAAAGCAATTCCGTGGCGCGGGTGTTCAGCTTATAGTTTAAATCTGACAAAATGCTTTCGTCCTGCACTTTCCCGGCGAACGGCGGGTTGGCGAGGATGCAATCAAACCGCTGACCCGGATAAACGCCGCCAAAGCCTGTGGTGAGCGGATTGCGCATCTCGACCTGCGCCCGCTCCAACTGGTGAAGATAAAGGTTGAGGATGGCGATCTTGACCATGTTGGCGTCGTTTTCAAAACCAGTGAACGCCCGCTCCTCGAGGAACTTCCATTGCGCGGGCTTTAACATGGCGCCGTCCACGAGGCCGCGCTTTAAGTCGGCGGGTTTGGTGTGGTGGCGCAGGATGCGCGTAAAGGCGGAGATGAGGAAGCCCGCCGTGCCGCACGCGGGGTCGCAGATACGCTGGCCGGCTTGAGGGTCAACGAGCGCGACGATCAGATCGATGATGTGGCGCGGGGTGCGGAACTGACCGTTCGTGCCGGAGGCGGCGATCTTGCTTAACAGATACTCATACATATCCCCCTTCACATCGTGGCCGTCGTGCGCGGCAAGGTCGAGGCCGTGGATGCCCTGGATAACGGCGCGAAGCGTGGGACGGTCGTAGATCTTGAGCGTGGCGCGGCTAAAGAGGAGCTTGCCGGTATCAGAAAGGCCGGGGAGCTCGTGAATGCTTTCCATGGCATCACGGACGGCGTTAAAAAGGTTGTCACCGGTCAAGGTAACAAAGTTGCCCCAGGCGTATTTGCTCCACTGGCCCGAAAAGATCCGCTTGTATTTCTTGTCTAATTGAGCGAACTGCTCATCTTTCTCCGAGAGCAAACGTAAAAAAAGCAAATACGAAATCTGCTCGATCGAGTCCATGGGGTTGTTGACCCCGCCGGAGTAAAGCATATCCATCAACTGGTCAACCTTTTGCCGCAGGCCGGAAGAAAAAAAATTGGACCCGGGTTCAAGGTTCTGCCTCGCGACTGAATTCTTTGTTTTAGACGATGCTCTCACACAAATACCTCCCCATTAACCGCGCGCGGCCAGCAATGTCTGGCGGATCAACCCTGACTGCCGCAAGGCTTCAAAGACCTGTTCCCTCTGATCAAACTGCATAAGCTGTGTGATACCTCCCAGCCTGTTGAACTGGCTTGAGGAAAAGATGGTCATATCCCCTGCCATGAACGACTTCAAGGCGCGCGGATCTTCGGCCAGTAATTGAACCGTGGCATCGAGCCATTTTTGTTCGTTATAGCGAAGATTGAACCGGGCGCAGATGGAATCAACCGTATCACCCACAATCGCGTCCCTCGTCGGCAGGGGCTTGCGGCCCAACGCGTTGTAAACAAAGGCGGCTGTCGTGGCGGGGACGCCGTAGGAGATGATGAGCTTGTCCGGCGAGTAAAACATCTTCGGTTTATGGTAAAAACGCTCGTTCATGATGACCTCGACGGTATCATCATCCTCGGCGTCAACGGCCTCCCGGAACTCCGGGGTCCTCCCGGCGAAGTCCTTCAAGTCCTTCTCGTAAGAGCCGCGGAACGTCATCACATCCACTTTTTCCCCATCCGGCCCCACCTCGACAACCTCCCGCGTGACCAACTCATCCCTGCCCTCCCATATCGGGATCTCCCGGCGCGGCGAATGCCACAGCGGTTCGCCCGCCGGCTCTCGCTCTCCAATAGTCCCCTCCCCAATCTCGCCGACAGGATAAATTTTCGCGTCGTTTAATCCACCGGGTTCCCGCGGCAGCGCCAGGGGCGCCGAATAATCATATTGTTCCTCAAAATATTCCGCCACCGCGCAAAAATCGAGGATGAAGAAACGATTTTTCTCGTACGAGGTGTTCCCCACCCTGAAAGTATACCGCCGCGTGCCGCGGCCCTTGATCTGGATATATTCCGTCGGCGAAAAGACGGGACGCATGAGGCCGATGTTGAGAAGATCACGGCAGTTGTATCCGGTTGAAAGCATATCGACGGAGACCGCGATCCGCTCCGGACGTCTACCGTCGCGGAATTCCTTGGCCAGCTCGCTTGAACCCGGGACGCGTGAGGTGATCGTCATCGCGATGCCAGGCTGCAAGGCGTTGAATATCTTGGTCAATGTGGTCGCGTGGTCCTGGTTGACCGCGAAAACGATGGTCTTCCCGATCTTTTTTTCAGGATCGCGCTGGGCATCTTTCAGCAAGGATTCACACATGACCTGATTGCGGGCGGAGGTAAAAATCTTCCGCTCAAGGTCCTGGATCTTGTAATTCTCTTCCTGCTCGTTGATGACGACCGACCAGCCCGATTCGTCGAGGGCTTGTGTCGTGATATCTGAACGCAGGTCGAATATCTTCGGAAGACAAAGAAACGGCCCTTCGGGGTCCTTCACCGCGTCGATGATGTCGTAACGGTAGGTCGGGAAACCCGGCTCACAGCCAAAATACCGGTAGGTGTCCCGAAGTTGACGGGCTTCCAGGGCTTTGGGATTTTCCTGGCCAAGTTTCCCAATGTCCACGTTCTTAAGGTAGGCCTTGGGTGTGGCCGTCAACCCCACACGCGTCGCCTGAAAAAACTGGACCACGTCGCGGGCGTCTCCGTAAATGGAGCGGTGCGCTTCGTCATTGACGACCAGGTCGAAATGAAACGGGGTGAATTCCTCGCGATAGCGGCGGTCGACCATCAACGACTGCAGTGTCGCGACGACAACCGAAGACCCGAGCAATTCTCCCGGTTTGCGGCGGGCCGTTTTGTAGAGCACTGGCTTGTATTCGGAAAGATAAATGTTAAA
>CAYHZK010000158.1:0-5867 GCA_964361085.1 uncultured Planctomycetales bacterium | reverse complement strand
TGCAGGCAGCGTTTGAGCTTTTATAATTCGGGATTATACTGCCATGTGCACCATAAATAATTTCTGGATGAATTGATATCGTGAATCAGGGGGATGACAACAAGGATTTAAAGCGGGGACGACGAGATTTGAACTCGCGATCTTCAGCGTGACAAGCTGACATGTTAACCAGGCTACACTACGTCCCCGAAAAAGATAGTCTCAAGTGTACTGTCTTATTCTAAATTTGTAAAGAACATTTTTAAATCGAATGCATATCATATGGGCGGTGCAGGAGTCGAACCTGCGACCTTTTGAATGTAAGTCAAATGCTCTAACCAACTGAGCTAACCGCCCTCACTTCTCTAACCGGCAAAAACACCGACGTTCATCAGCAAGAACACCATCACGAACAACGCCACCGTTTCGATAACTCCCAAGGCAATGAGGTAGTTGGTAAAGCCTTTTCCCGTTTCAGCCAGGGCATCCGCGCCGCAGGCCCCGATCTTTCCCTGAAAAAAGGCCGACAATCCGATCGCGGCACCCCCCAGAATCCCGATACTCCACAAATAAGTTCCCTGCGTCGCCGCTTTGATGATGGCGCCCATCAAAATATATCCGTAAATTGTCTGGGACAACGGCGCGCCGATAAAGACAATCAACAAAAACGGCGCCGCCTTGTTTTGCGCGTAACATTTTTTCCAAGCCCCGACGGCGGCCATGCCGGCGGCTCCAATCCCGAGCGCCGACCCGATTGCTGAAAGCCCCAAAACGGCTGCCCCACCCAAATCCTTAAACTGCACAAGCACTCCCTGGTCCATGTTGGTTCTCCTTATCTTTTATTGATGCCGACTGAGTTTCTTAAAAGGCTCGTACTTAAATCCCGACCACTCTAATCCCAGATGTCCCGAAAACTCCAGGACATTAAGTCGCAGGCCATGCACCAGAAGACCAAACCCGCAAAGGACAATATTAAATAAATGACCTCCCACCAAAATCAACGACGTGATGATCCCCGATACAACACTATTGAATCCGATGCTCAGCGCCATTTGACTGAACGCGTTGGCGACCGCCACCCCCGCTAATCCGACGGCGAACAGGCGGATATAAGAAACGATATCCGTAAACGCGCTGATGATACTGAAAAAAGACAAAATGAACCCCGTAAAAATATTGCTCTTCGGACCGCGAAGAATATCGGCGACAACGAGCAGAATCCCCGCAATAAGGAGGTACTTAAAAACACCGACGAGCGGCATACCGATAATCATCATGTTGGCCAGGAAAAACATAGACCAGAGGATTAAAACCCACCCGATTTCGGCATAGGCGGAAAAATCCGGGTACTTCATCGTAAACCGCCAGAGGTGCGCGATGCTCAAATGGATCACGCCGATGGTAAAACAAACCAGCTGAACATTTTTATCCTGCGTTAACCACTCCATAAGCGGTTTTAACGTCTTGGCGAACAGGACCGTCCCAAAGAAAGTTCCGGTCAACGCTCCCCAAATCACGGCGCAAACGCATAAGAGATACGTCAGGATAAACGGCGTCTGGTCCATGACTTTTCCCCTGGATTTATTTTGCGAAAAAGCGGTCAGGGCCAGTAAAACCAACCCGTACCCGGCATCGCCCACCAAAATCCCAAAAAATATCGAGAAGAAAATCAAAAAGACCGGACTGATATCGACTTCTCTATAACCGGGAAAAACATTGATAACACCAAAAACCGGTTTGATGACATCCACCCATTTGGGATTGCGGACCAGGGTGGGGACATTGTCTTCGGCCGCAGGGTCGTCGATAAGACAGCCCCAGGACTCGTTCTTCGCCAGTTTTTCCAGCCCGGCGCATATCTCCGTCGGGCAAAACCCTTTCAGAACCGCCAGCCGTTCCTCCCGGCCCCGCCCCGCATACGTTTCTTCGAACATCAGGTCTTCGCGCAGACCGTTCAAGGCCTGATGAAAAGACGAAAGATATTTCGTGGTTTCCCTGATGTTCTGCTCAGCGTCAGCCACTCGTTTTCGGTCGCGGTCCTGCTGCCTGCGGAGTTCCGCAACGCCGGCGGAAGGCAAGGAAAATGAGGTATAGGGCAGCTTCATTTTCTCTCTTGAAATCGCAAGACAATGCACGATCCCTTTTTTGACAAAAACAGGATGCAGAACAACGTCCTCGGACGCGCGTGTCAATTCTTTCTCGGAAAGTTCGACAAACCGGATAAAGATCCCCTTTTCCTGCAAAAGCTCGATGCCCGACGGATTAAAATCACCCCAGGGTTCCCACTGCTGCAGGACACTCTGCCGCGAGGCCAGCGTCTCCTTCATCTGCTCAACGAGGGACAACAATCCCAAAATCTCCGTTGCCGCTTCCCCGGCATTCCCGGCGGCGACCTGATCGGCGGGCGCCGGGAGCTGCGACAAGGCCGCAATGACCTTTTCGAGACGATGAATGTTTTCTCTGAGTTCCTGAACGTGAGTGCCGGCCGGCTTTTGGATATGCTCGACGTGGACAGCCCCAAAATTTTTCAAGGCGTCAAGGGATGGGACGACGTCTTTGTCCTGAACGACCAAAAATATTTTTTTCATGGGGATGATCATCTTAACCCGCCATCGCTAATTCCGGGACATCCTGGGCGACCAGTTTCTTTTTGGCGACCTTGCTGATCCCGACGGCGTTCGCCTGCTGGTCCCCCAGACAAATCCGGATCTTCCGGATGTGCTCCTGCGCCTCGGGGATTTTGATTTTCTCAAACAGGTTGACCCGCTGGGTCGTGATGCGCAGCTCATGCTCCAGCCGGACAATCTGTTTTTTGACAATCATCACTTCCACCAAAAACGAAAAATACGCCCGCAGCTCTTCGATGCCGCGGTCCAGCCAGAACGGGGTGACATAAAAGTCATATTTCACATCGCGAAACTTGATGCTCTTGAGAACCGTCAAGGCAGCGCCGGCGATGTTGATCGTCCCGGTCTCAATCGCTTCGGGGACCACCCATGGCTTTAAGTCCACCTCGCCCAGCTGCGGGTCGGCCAGAAGCCCGATCCACTTTTTCATAGACTCTTCTTTGCGATTAAGGCCGGCCTGTTTCTCCGCCAGGACGCGGCGGAACTCCAGAATCTTCATCTGCAACTGCTGTTTCTTCAACTGCAGCGTCGGAAGATAGCGCTGAAACTGCTTGAGGCTGTCGCGCTGGCGTTTGAGTTCGCCTTTGGTGAGTTTGATCTTTGACATTTTGACCCGTGAAGCGTTGATCGTGAAGCGTGAAGCGAAAGTGCCTTCATCATTTTGTACTGAGCTGTTTCTGCGGCCAAAATTTTTTGACTAACGATTCTTTGATGCCCGTTTCGGCCGGTTCAAAAGTATCCGCCAGAATCCGCCAGCCGCGGTTGAGGGCCTCTTCCAGCGGAATGTTGACCGACAGCTCCATCAGTTCGGTTTCAAACCGCTGCCCGTAACGCAACAACTTCTCGTCCCACCCGCTCATCTGAAACCCCATGGACCTTTTCTCGAGAGTCGAACGGTAATCGGCGAAAAGCTGGATCATGCGGTCCATGATGGCGCGGTGATCGTCGCGGGTCTTGTCGTTGACCTGCTGTTTCAAACGGCTCAAGCTGCCGAAGGGTTCGATGCGGCCGCCGCGCAGATAAAACTGCCCTTCGGTGATATAGCCGGTATTGTCCGGCACCGGATGCGTCACGTCGTCGCCCGGCATCGTGGTGACCGCGAGGATCGTGATGGAGCCGGCGCCGTCGAAATCAACGGCCTTTTCGTAACGCGCCGCCAGCTGACTGTACAGGTCGCCCGGATAACCCCGGTTCGACGGGATTTGCTCCATGGTAATTGAAATCTCTTTCAAGGCGTCGCAGAAGTTGGTCATGTCCGTCAAGATGACCAGCACACGTTTGCCCTGCAGGGCGAACTGTTCCGCGACCGCGAGGCTCATGTCCGGCACGAGGAGGCACTCGACCGTCGGGTCGGAGGCCGTGTGGATAAAAAGGATCGACCGCGACAACGAGCCGTGCTGATCCAGCGTATCGCGGAAAAAAAGATAATCATCATATTTCAAACCCATACCGCCGAGAATAATCAGATCGACTTCCGCCTGCATGGCGATCCGCGCCAGAAGCTCGTTGTACGGCTCCCCGGCGATGGAAAAAATGGGAAGCTTCTGCGATTCCACCAGGGAGTTGAAGACATCGATCATCGGGATGCCGGTGCGGATCATATTTTTAGGGACAATGCGTTTGGAAGGGTTGACCGACGGCCCGCCGATGCTAATGAGATTATCCTCGAGCCGGGGGCCGACGTCCCGAGGCGCGCCGGACCCGGTAAAAATACGGCCCATGAGGTTTTCCGAGAATGAGACGCGCATCGGAGCTTTCAAAAATCTCACCCTGTCGTTGGTGGAAATCCCGCGGCTCCCGGCTAAAACCTGCAGGGAAACTTTTTTGCCGTCGAGCCGGATGACCTGGGCCATGGAAACGCCGGAGGCCGTTCGAACCTCGGCGAGTTCTTTGTAGCCGACATCATCGGCCTCGACGGTGATGACGTCGCCGGCGATCTGAATGATCTGACTATAAATTTTTTGCATGACGATCCTCTTTAAACTTTCGCTAATTGTCCGTTGCCGATGGTCTCTCTGATCTCCTGCTCGCCCTGGCGGTATTCCTCGCTGTTGAATTTCGTCGAATTCCAGTTGAGAAGTTTTTGACGCAACATCTGGAAAAATCGCCGGGCCGAATCTTTATCGTCAAAGGTAAATTCCTGGTCGATGATTTTTTCGATCACGTTGTAAATGGCCAACTGCCGGTCCGAGGGCGTCGCCTCATCCACGGGATCGAAGGCGTTCTGCTGCAGATACACGGCATCAAAAAATTCGCCCTTGAGGTAATCCACGAACTCCACGATGGACGTCCCTTCCTCCCCGACGACCTTCATCATCTGGTTGACGCTGTGCCCTTTTCGCAAAATGGCCGTCCCCTTGGCAACACGTTCGGGCGCGATAAAACTTTTATATTTGCTCCAACTGTCCAAAGGGTCGATCGCGGGATACCGCCGCGCGTTGGCGCGGTCGCGCGAAAGGCCGTGAAAGGCGCCCACGACCTTGAGCGTCGCCTGCGTGACCGGCTCCTCAAAGTTTCCGCCGGCGGGGCTGACGGCGCCGCCGATGGTGACAGATCCCATGCTCCCATCACGGAGTTTAACCAGTCCCGCCCGCTCATAAAAGGACGCGATCCGCGTTTCCAGATACGCGGGAAAGGCCTCTTCGCCGGGGATCTCCTCGAGACGGCCCGACATCTCGCGCATGGCCTGAGCCCAGCGGGAGGTCGAATCCGCAAGCAAAAGGACATGAAGCCCCATCTGGCGGTAATATTCGGCAATCGTCACCGCCGTATAAACGCTGGATTCGCGCGCCGCGACCGGCATGGAACTGGTGTTGCAAATGATGACCGTGCGGTCCATCAGCGTGTGATTGGTCCGCGGATCGACGAGGTGCGGGAATTCCTGCAGAACCTCGACGACTTCGCCGGCCCGCTCCCCGCAGGCGGCAATCACGACGACATCCACCTCCGCGTGACGGCTGATCAAATGCTGCAAAACCGTTTTCCCGGCGCCGAAGGGGCCCGGCGTGCAAAATGTCCCGCCGACGGCAACAGGAACGAGGGTGTCGATGATTCTAATTTTTGTGATTAAAGGCTGTGTGGGTTTAAATTTCTGCGTGTAGGCCTTGATGGGGATTTTGACCGGCCATGTCTGCTTCATGCTGACGGAGTGAATAGCTCCGTGCGCGTCTTTGAGTTTGGCGACCGGATGCGCGGCCGTGTAATGACCGCGCTCTCGCCGATAATCAAACTTAAACTTTCCCGGCAAAGCCTCAAGTCCTC
>CAYHZK010000157.1:0-5890 GCA_964361085.1 uncultured Planctomycetales bacterium | reverse complement strand
GTGCTATCGAAAAGATGACCATCTTCGCGCTCGGGATTATGCCGTATATCTCCAGCTCGATCATCATGCAGCTGCTGACGGCCGTGATCCCCACGCTTGAAAAGCTGGCCAAAGAAGGTCAGGCCGGGTACCGCAAAATCAACCAATACACGCGATACGGAACGCTGGCGTTATCGGTGGTCCAGTCCTACTTTATCGCCTTATGGCTTGAAAAGCAGGTTTTTGACGCGATCTCCGTCGTCAATACGCCGGGATGGGGTTTCCGTTTTTTGACCGTCATCAGCCTTTCGTGCGGAACGCTTTTTTTGATGTGGTTGGGGGAACAAATTCAGGAGCGGGGGATCGGCAACGGGATTTCCCTGATCATCGCCGCCGGTATTATCTCGGCGGTTCCGCAGGCCATCCAGACTCTGGTGATGCTGATGTCGGCGAAAACCATCGGCGCGGCCCAGTTGCAGCCGTTGACCCTTTTGATTATGATCTTTTTTCTGGTCGGGGTTATCATTTCCATCACGCTGATCACGCAGGCGCAGCGCAAGATCCCGGTGCAGTACGCGCGCCGTTTTGTGGGGCGTAAGGTTTACGGCGGGCAGAGCACGTATATTCCGCTTAAGGTGGACACGTCGGGTGTTATCGCCATCATTTTCGCCCAATCGATTATTTTATTCCCGGCGACGATCGCGAGTTTTATCCCTTTCCCCGGATTTCAGAATTTTGCGGCCCTTCTGACCCGCGGGGGATTTTTATATTATTTCATTTACAGCATCCTGATCGTCTTCTTTTGTTATTTCTATACCGCGATTGTTTTCAACCCCATTGACGTCGCGGAAAACATGAAAAAACACGGCGGGTTTATCCCGGGGGTTCGTCCGGGGAGTCAGACCGCGGATTACCTGGATTTCGTCCTGACCCGAATCACGTTAGCGGGGGCGGTATTCATTTGTATCATCGCGGTCATGCCCGACGCGATTATGGCTTCGTTTAAGGTGCCTTATCTTGTGGCTTCATTTTTTGGCGGCACCGGCGTTTTGATTATTGTCGGGGTTATGCTGGATACCATGAAGCAGATTGAGTCGCACCTTTTGACGCGCCACTACGATGGTTTTTTGAAAACCGGTCAGCTGCGGGGACGGCGATGAGGATTGTTTTATTGGGGCCGCCGGGCGCAGGCAAGGGCACGCTGGCCGGGTTGATGAAAGAAAGACTCGGGCTTCTGCATATTTCGACCGGCGACTTGCTGCGGGATGAAATGAAGTGCCAGTCCGCGCTGGGGCAGCAAATTCGCAAGTATGTTGAGGGCGGGGATCTGGTTCCGGACGAGATTGTCATACGGATGATCGAATCGAAATTGACGCAGGATAAAACCACCCGGCACGGATATTTATTCGATGGATTTCCCAGGACTACGGTTCAGGCGAAGGATTTGGACAGAATTTTAGAGAAGATTGGTCAGCCGATTGAAATCGCTCTTTATATGGAAACCAGCATGCCGACTATTATCCAGCGTTTGACCGGCCGCCGGATTTGCCGTCAATGCGGGGCCATTTTTCACCTGACAAACCGGCCTCCCAAGACGTCGGGCGCCTGCGATGCGTGTCAAGGCGAGCTTTATCAGCGCGCCGATGATAATGAGGAGACGATCCGCAACCGCATGGACGTTTATGTGGAGAAAACAGCGCCGATCATCGACTATTATGAAAAGCAGGGCAAGCTTGAGCGCATTGCGGGCGATAAAGAATCGGAAGACCTTTTAAAAATCGTTGTCAAAATTTTGAATGCTGGCCAGCAACCCAATAAAAATAAAGTCACCTCAAGAGCTTAAAGTTTTACGGAAGGCCGGACGGATCCTGTCTTCCATCATGAACGAATTGAGTCGTTCTTTAAAAGCGGGGATGAAAACACGGGAGATTGATGCGTTCGCCGAACGGCTGATCGGTGAGCACAATGTTCTTCCGGCGTTCAAGGGGTATCGGGGATTCCCGGCCTGCGCGTGCATTTCGGTCAACCAGGAAGTGGTTCACGGTATCCCGGGAGATCGCGTGATCCGTGACGGAGACATCGTGAGCCTCGATATCGGGATTATTTATCGGGATTATTACTCCGACACCGCCGTTACGGTCGGCATCGGCGATATCAACCCGAAATTGCAAGAACTTCTGGATGTCGCGGAAGAAGCCCTGCAAAGAGGGATAGCCCAGGCGAAGGTGGATCATCACCTTGGTGATGTGTCGCATGCGATCCAGCAATGTGTTGAATCGCGTCATTTTTCCATCGTGCGGGATTTTGTAGGGCATGGGATTGGACGGGCCTTGCACGAACCTCCGGAGATCCCTAATTTTGGGGTGCCGCGCACAGGACCGGTCCTCAAGGAGGGCATGGTTTTGGCTGTCGAGCCGATGGTCAACGTTGGGACGTGGCAGACGAAGATTTCTGAAGACGGCTGGACCGTTGTGACGTTAGACGGCCAACCTTCGGCGCATTTTGAGCATACGTTGGCGGTTACCGCCGACGGGCCGGAAATTTTGACAGCATGACCTTGCGCCAGGAGTTAAAGTGAATTAAAGCAATACATTTTCGATGGCTAAAGAAGATCTGATCGAGGTTGAAGGTATTATTAAGGAAGCGTTGCCCAATGCCCAGTTCAGGGTAGCACTCGATACCGGCCATGTTGTTTCCGCTCATCTTTCAGGCAAGGTGCGGATGAATTTTATACGGATCATTCCGGGGGACAGAGTTAAATTAGAACTTTCGCCCTACGACTTATCGCGAGGGCGAATAACATACAGGTGCAAATAATGAAAGTCAAATCATCGGTGAAACGGATTTGCGGCAAATGCAAGATCGTGCGTCGCGAGAATGTCGTTCGCGTAATTTGTTCTAATCCGAAACATAAGCAAAGGCAGGGCTAATTATGCCAAGAATTTTAGGTGTTGATCTTCCAAGAGAAAAGAGAATCGATGCGGCCTTGCCGTACCTTTACGGGGTTGGCCGTATCACAGCAAAAAAGATTTTGAGTGACGCCAAAATCGATCATAGCCGTCGCGCGAAAGACCTGACGGATGAGGAGGTGGCCCGCCTCACCGGCATTATTCAGAGCAATTATCTCGTCGAAGGCGACCTTCGCCGGGAAATAGCACAAAATGTCCGGCGCCACATGGACATGGGCAGTTACCGGGGGGTGCGGCATCGCAGAGGTTTGCCGGTGAGAGGACAACGGACGAAGACGAACGCCCGTACGCGTAAAGGACGAAAACCTATTATCGCTGCCAAGGTTCAATCTGCGGCAAAATAATCAGAGGACTCGCAATGAATAAAAAAGCCGACGACGCCATCGTCAAAAAAGAGAAGAAGGCTAAAAAAAAGAATCTTAAGAATATCACTTCGGGGATCGTGCATATTCAGGCGACATTCAACAATACGATTATCAGTATTGCCGATCGCCAGGGGAATGTGATTGTCCAGGCCAGTCCGGGCTCCGTCGGGTTTAGCGGTTCTAAAAAATCCACGCCGTTCGCAGCTCAGGTCGCCGCGAGCAGCGCAGCGCGGCAGGCCAGGGATTACGGGATGCAAAGTGTCGATATTTATGTCAAGGGACCCGGTTCGGGACGAGAATCCGCGATCCGCGCCATTCAGGCCGCAGGGTTGATGGTGACAACAATTCGCGACGTTACACCGATGCCGCATAACGGCTGCCGTCCCAGGAAAAAACGCAGGGTTTAACGAGAAAGGAATACATTGAATCATGGGAAGGAACTTAGGGGCAAGTTGCCGATTGTGCCGACGCGAAGGGGAGAAGCTCTTTTTGAAAGGCTCCCGTTGCTATACGCATCGCTGCGCGGTGGACCGCCGGGACTACGCTCCCGGTGATCACGGCGCCAAACGAGCGAAGCTGTCAAACTTCGGTATTCAGATGCGCGAAAAGCAGAAATTGAAAAGGATTTACGGACTTCTGGAAAAACAGTTCCGGTTGTATTTCGCCAAGGCCGTGCGGCATAAGGGCGTCACGGGTACGATTCTGTTGCAGTTCCTGGAAAGACGTTTGGATAACGTGCTTTACCGGCTGGGTTTTGCCACATCCCGCAATCAGGCGCGCCAGCTGGTGAGCCACGGTTTTGCGTGCATCAATGATCGCCGTGTCAATATCCCTTCGGCGCTGGTAAAACAAAATGACGAGATCGCGATCAAATTCAGCACCGACAATCATGGCCAGAAACTCATCAAAGACAACATCGAGGTCTCAAAATCCCGGACAGCGCCGGCCTGGCTCGCCGTGGACCCTAATCATTTTAAAGGAAAAGTTCTCCGTCTTCCGGAACGCGATGACATCAACTTCCCGATTAACGAGCAATTGATCGTCGAACTCTATTCTAGGTAAACCCTCTCATACCATACGAATATCAGGAGGAAAACATGGGAGTTAAGTGGCGCGATTTTCAAATGCCCAAAAGGCTGGACTGTGATGAATCATGTTACACCAATTGTTACGGCCGTTTTGTCGCTGAACCTTTTGAGCGCGGTTATGGTGTGACGTTGGGGAACTCCCTGAGACGGATCCTCTTGTCTTCTATTGAGGGAAGTTCGGTAACTTCCATTAAGATCGAGGGAGTGGACCACGAGTTTTCAACGATTCCCGGCATCATGGAACCGGTGACAGACATTGTCCTGAACATCAAAGGCGTTGTCCTGCGTTCCCATTCGCGTGTTCCCAAAACCGTCTATATCAAAGTTGATAAGAAAGGCGAGATTCGCGCCAGAAATATCATCTGCGACGAGAGCGTCGAGGTCGTCAATCCCGATCATCTTATCGCGACCTTGACTCAGGATATCCCGTTCAACATGGAGCTGGAAATTTCCAAAGGCCGCGGCTATGTTCCCGCCGACCAAAATAAGAAAGACGACCTTCCCATCGGCGCGATCGCGATCGATTCAATCTTTACGCCGGTTGTGAAAGTCAATTATCTGGTCGAAAATACCCGCGTGGGGCAGCGCACCGATTATGACCGCGTGATTTTGGAAATCTGGACCAACGGCGCTATCCAGCCCAAAGAAGCCTTGTTGTACGCGGCGAATATTCTGCAGCGGCATCTGGATGTCTTTGTCAGCTATGGCCAGTTGCCCGAGGAACAGGAGGAAGAAGAAGAGATTTCCGCCGAGGAAGAGGCCATTTATGAAAAATTGCGATTGCCGGTTTCGGAACTCGAATTATCCGTCCGGAGCGCCAATTGTCTTAAAGACGCCAATATCCGGACCATCGCGGATCTTGTGAGAAAAACCGAATCCGAGCTCCTGGGATTCCGCAATTTCGGGAAGAAATCCTTAAACGAGATCAATGAACTTCTCGTGGTCATGAACATCCATTTGGGGATGAAAGTGGACTCCAAAAAATTAAAGAAGGTTGAACTTCAACAGCAACAACAGCAAACACAATAAATAAAAATAGAGGGCGTAAAAGTCCTTATTAAGGTGATCACATGAGACATGGAATAGCAGGGAATAGGCTGGGGAGAAATTCAAGCCTGCGCAAGGCGACCATCCGCGACGTGGCCAAGGCGACCTTGATTCGTGAGCGCATATGCACAACCCGGGCGATCGCGAAGGAAGCCCGGAAAATGGTGGACCGTCTTATCACGTTCGGAAAAAAAGGCAGCCTCGCCCACAAGCGTCATGCCTTCGCGATCCTCTGTGATCACAGTTTAGTCAGCGATCTGTTTGAAAAGATCGCCCCGCGTTTTCGCAGACGTAACGGCGGATACACCCGCATCATCCCGCTTTCGAATCGCCGCGGCGACAATGCCCGTCTCGCTTATCTGGAACTCACCGAGAAAAGCGAGGTTGTGGTGAGCAAACCGCGCACCGCCGGCGTCAGCTCGCAAAAATCGAAGACAATCGA
>CAYHZK010000156.1:0-5901 GCA_964361085.1 uncultured Planctomycetales bacterium | reverse complement strand
GAAGAGTGGCGATTCACCAACGTCGCGGCGGTGGCGAAGACCTCCTTCGACCGCCCGGGCGCGGTGGACGCAGAAAAGGTCGCCGCCGAGATCGATGCTTTCCGGCTCGCGGTGACGATCGAGCTCGTCTTCGTCGATGGGCGCTTTGTCGCCGAGCTCTCGGCGCAGGGTCTGCCGGCCGGGCTCACGGTCTCGCACGGCGACATCAATTCGGGCTTGACCGATTACGCCGACAAACGCTTTGACTATGTGATTTTAAACGAAAGCCTGCAGCAAATCCTCAATCCGCAAAAGGCCATCCTGGAAGCTCTGCGCGTGGGCAAGAAAGTCATCGTCGGTATCCCGAACTTTTGCCACATCCAGGCCCGTTTCCAGATTTTTTTCCGCGGCAAAGTCCCTGTCACCAAAGAACTGCCTTACGAATGGTACAACACACCCAACCTGCGTTTTTTCAGTCTTAAAGACTTCAAGGAATTCTGCAAGATCAACGGCATTGCCATCCTCAATCAAAAAGCCGTCGACGCCAAAAAGGAAGTGACGTTCCTCCCCAACCTTTTTGCGCACATCGGAGTTTTTTTATTGGAAAAATAAACGAGTTAGTGGAAATTCTTGTGGGAGCCGTCGCAGAAGGGCGGGGTGGCGGTGGCCTTGCAGACGCACCAGGAGACTTTCTTCTTTTCGGTAAACTCAACGCTTTTAGGGAACATCCCTGTCGACCCGTGTGAGCCGTCACAGAAGGGTTGTTTTTTGGAGAGGCCGCAGGAGCACCAGGAATAGCGCCGGGGTTCAACGTCCATGATGTGCGGCTGATGGGGGGGAGATTCGCTCATGCTAAAGGAGATCGCGATGGCTGCCGTCGCAGAATGGCTTGGTCTTGCTGTATTTGCAGCCGCACCATGCGACTTTTTTCTTTTCCTCGATTTTTGCGATCACCGGCTGAAGTCCGCTGCCGCGGTGGGACCCGTCGCAAAACGGTTGATTTTTTGACTGGCCGCAGGCGCACCACGCGTACGTCCCAGGCTCGGTCTCGATCACGAACGGCGCTTTCTGCGCGATTTTGGGTTCTGCCATCATGCCCTCCTTTTGGTTTTTTACAACGGCCTTATTGTATCGGAGCGGTCAGGAAGAGTCAAAATTTTCTTAAATGCAATTGCAAAACAATAGGCAGCCCTTTAATATGAAGCCCTATGGAAAAGTATGATTACCTCATTATCGGCGCCGGCATTATGGGGCTCAGTATCGCGTTGTCCCTCAAGCAAAAATGCCCCCAAGCCGCCATCCTGATTCTTGATAAAGAGGATGACGTCGCCTGTCATGCCTCGGGCCGCAACAGCGGGGTGCTGCACGCCGGGTTTTATTACACCGCCGACAGCCTCAAGGCCAAATTCACCGTCGAGGGGAACCGCCGGATGAAAGCCTATTGCCGGCAGAAAAGCATTCCGCTTAACGAGTGCGGCAAGCTGGTCATCGCCCAGAACGAAAAAGAACTCGAACAGCTTTATGAATTGGAGCGCCGCGGCAAAAAAAACGGGTCCAATATTTGTATCATCCCCGCGGATGAGGCCGCGCGCCTGGAGCCCAACGTCAAAACCTATAAACGGGCGCTGTATTCGCCGGACACGGCGAGCGTTGATCCCAAACAGGTTTGCCGGGCGATCAAATCAGACCTGAAAGACTTAGGCGTCGAATTTCGGTTCAAGGCGGCCTATCTCAAGCAGTCCAGGCAGACGGTCGCGACCACGGCAGGGGATTTTACGGCGGATAAAATCATCAACTGCGCCGGGCTTTACGCGGACAAGGTCGCCCATGACTTTGGATTCGGCCGGCGTTACACGATGATGCCGTTCAAAGGGCTGTATCTGAAATACACAAAAAATAAAACCGATGTCGGGATGAATATCTATCCGGTTCCCAATTTGAAGAACCCGTTTCTGGGGGTTCATTTTACGAAAACCGTGACCGGCGAGATCAAAATCGGGCCGACCGCGATCCCGGCTTTCTGGCGGGAAAATTATCACAATTTCGATTCGTTCCGGCTGCCGGAGCTCCTGGCGGTGTCTTATTATCAGGCCAAGTTGTTTTTTTTCAATTCCTTCCAGTTCCGGACTCTCGCTTTTGAAGAGATGCGCAAATACAACAAAGATTACTTTGTAAGTCTTGCCGTTACCATGGTCCGGAAGATCGACCCTCAGGGGTTCACGGAATTTACCAAACCCGGGATCCGGGCCCAGCTGCTGGATAAAACCAATCTCTCTCTGGTTCAGGATTTTGTGGTTGAGGGAGATGCTGGGAGCCTCCATGTCCTCAACGCGGTTTCACCTGCCTTCACCTGTTCTTTTCCCTTTGCCGATTATATTGCGCAAAAGTACATTTTCGTCTAGCTTGTGTCCGGGCCGGGGAAATGTTATCCTTCAACTAAGTTAAATTAGTGCTTATTTCATGACTTCGGTTTGTAGAGAGACGTGGGATCTTTATATAAAAACTAAGTCGAAGTTCGAAGTATTAGCCTCTTGACAGGACAGGATCCTTTGCTACAATAGCACTTGCCAACGGCTGCATTAAGACCCTTGCAAGGAGGATTTTATGGAATACCGAATCATGATTCAGGGGACGCCGAACCCCAATGCCCTGAAATTCATTGTGAATGTCCCGGTCAAAACTTCAGGCAACATCACGTATCGCAGCGCCGCGGACTGTGAATTCAATCCCCTGGCGAAACAGTTGTTTACGATCAGCAATATCTCTGAAATTTATTTTTTTGATAATTACATTACGGTCACCCAGGACGGCAGTGCCGATTGGGATACCCTGGAGGAACAGATCAAGCGAGTTATCCTCGAGAATATCCCGCAGCATCGTCCGGATTTTCAAACCCCCGAGCCGGTTAACAAGACGGCCGTTGCGCAAGAGGATCCGGAACTGCAAAAAATTGATGCGATCCTCAACCAGACGGTGAGGCCGGCGCTTCAGATGGACGGCGGGGATTTGCAATTGGCGGGGCTGGAAGGGAATGTCTTGAAAATTTATTATCAGGGCGCCTGCGGGTCCTGCCCCAGTTCGTCGATGGGAACGCTCAAGGCGATTGAAAGTCTTTTGCGGGATGAATACAATCCCGAGATCGTTGTGGAGCTTGCGTGATGAGCGGGTTGGCTCAAAAACGATGTGTGCCCTGTGAAGGGATCGGCAGGCCCCTGAACCGGGAGGAGGCCGTAAAATATTTGGAACACATCTCAGGCTGGCAGATCAGCGATGACGGGAAATTTCTCTCCCGGGAATTGGCGATGAAGAATTTTATGGCTGCGGTCCGGCTGGTCAACCTCACGTCCGAGGTGGCCGAGCACGAAAACCATCATCCTGATTTCCACCTGACCGGATACAGAAGGCTGCGGTTTGTCTTGAGCACGCATGCCCTCGGAGGACTCACCGAAAATGATTTTATCCTGGCGGCCAAGATCAATGAGTTGCCGGCGGAGTTAAAAACGGAAAACGCGAAATAGAAAAGAGGACCCCATGTTTAAGATTAACCGAAAAATCGAATACGCCCTGATTGCCTTAAAGCATATGGGCCGCAAACTGCCCGGCCAGTTGACGTCCGCCAAGGAAATCTGCGATATCTATCATACGCCGTTTGACCCGACCTCCCGCGTTTTGCAGATCATGGCTCAGCACGAAATCCTCCAGGCCGAGCAGGGGGCGCATGGCGGTTATCAGATTATTAAAGATTTGTCCAAAGTGACCGTCGGAGATTTGAGCGACATCATCATCGGTCCGATCAAGATTGCTAATTGTTTTCACGGCGATTATTCTCACTGCGAATTGAATACGTCCTGCAACGTGATCGCTCCCATGCTGAATTTGAATGAACGGCTCAGCCAGCTTTTTCATACGACGAAGGTTTCAGAATTGATCGAAACCCGTCACACGGGCGAAAAATCCATTCGGGAAAAACCCGCGGTCTTGCCGAAGGAAAATTTAAAGGTGCCCTATGTCTAAAGTCGATGAAAAACTGAACGAAGTCACGATCGAACAAAATACCCTTTCCAGCCGGGACTATAAATATGGTTTTTATACCCCGGTTGAAGCCGACCGCATCCCGAAGGGTTTGAACGAAGCGACCGTCCGTCTCATCGCGGAAAAAAAGAATGAGCCCGACTGGATGCTGGCGTGGCGCCTGAAGGCGTATCGCCATTGGGTCACGATGACGGAGCCGGCGTGGGGCAACATCACGTTTGGGCCCATCGACTATCAGGCGATCAGCTATTACACCGCCCCCAAACGCAAGCAATCCGGCCCGGCCAAAATCGAGGATGTCGATCCCGAACTGATCAAGACATTCGAAAAGCTGGGAATCCCTCTCTCCGAACAAAAACGCCTGACCGGGGTGGCCGTCGACGCCGTCTTTGACAGTGTCTCCGTCGGAACGACGCATCAGGGCGAACTGGCCAAGATGGGAATCATTTTTTGTTCCATGACCGAGGCCATTCAGGAACACCCGGAATTGGTCAAAAAATATATGGGTTCGGTTGTGCCCTATTCGGACAATTTCTTTGCCGCCCTCAATTCGGCGGTCTTCAGCGACGGGTCATTCTGTTACATCCCCAAAGGCGTCCGCTGTCCGCTGGAATTATCGACCTATTTCCGCATCAACGCCGCGGAGTCGGGGCAGTTCGAGCGCACCTTGATCGTGGCTGAGGATAGCAGTTGTGTCAGCTATCTGGAAGGCTGCACCGCCCCGATGCGCGACGAAAACCAGCTCCATGCCGCCGTTGTCGAACTGGTGGCCCTGGACAACGCCGAGATCAAATATTCGACCGTCCAGAACTGGTACGCGGGCGATAAAGAAGGCCGGGGAGGAATTTACAACTTCGTCACCAAACGCGGAAAATGTCAGGGCAAGAATTCAAAAATTTCCTGGACCCAGGTTGAGGCCGGTTCGGCGATCACATGGAAATACCCCAGCGTCATCCTGCAGGGCGATAACTCCATCGGAAAATTTTATTCCGTGGCCCTGACCAACAACCGGATGCAGGCCGATACCGGGACCAAGATGATCCACATCGGGAAAAATACCAAAAGCACGATTGTTTCCAAAGGGATCTCGGCGGACGAGTCGCATAACAGCTATCGCGGTCTGGTGAAGATTTTGCCGTCGGCCCACGGGGCGCGCAATTTTTCGCAGTGCGACTCCATGCTCATCGGCAACAAGTGCAGCGCGAATACGTTCCCGTATATTGAGGTCAAAAACAACAGCGCGGTCCTCGAACACGAGGCCTCGACGTCCAAGATCAACGCCGAGCAGGTCTTTTATCTGCGGTCGCGCGGGCTTGATCTGGAAGGGGCGATTTCTCTTCTCATCAACGGATTTTGCAAGGAAGTCTTTAAAGAGCTGCCGATGGAGTTTGCCGTCGAAGCGGTCAAACTCCTTGAAATGAAACTGGAAGGCAGCGTCGGCTAATTTCAACTTAACGATCACGAGGTCAACACAATGCTGGAAATCAAAAATCTTCACGCGGGAATACAGGGAACGCCGATTTTAAAAGGCGTGAACCTGACCATCAACACCGGCGAGGTTCATGCCATCATGGGCCCCAATGGTTCCGGGAAAAGCACGCTTTCTAAAATCATCTCCGGACACCCGGATTACGAGGTGACGGAAGGGGAGATCATTTACGAAATGAACTTCAAAAAGGTCAATCTCCTGGAGCTCGAGCCGGAAGAGCGCGCCCGTGAAGGCGTTTTTATGGCGTTTCAGTATCCCGTCGAAATCCCGGGTGTGACCACCTCCGTTTTTTTGAGGGCGGCCTTCAATGAGATTTGCAAGCATCAGGGCGCCGAGGAAATGGATCCGATCGATTTCGACGCCTATCTGCGCGAAAAAATGAAATTGCTGGGTATGGACGA
>CAYHZK010000155.1:0-6007 GCA_964361085.1 uncultured Planctomycetales bacterium | reverse complement strand
GCGAGGCGTACTGTTAAGTACGTTGAGCGAGCACTGGAGGTTGCAACGAAGCAGATCGCCAAACGTGAAAGTCCTCTCATTGTTCCTGAATCATATAAAGAACCATCAAACCGCCCAGGGCAACCGCCACACCGAATACGCCCTTGAAAAGGCCAACCACGTCCTGCCACCACACCAGGACCAGAGTGATCCCCATCACCATAAAGAAGCTTCCCAGAAACAACAAAATCGGTTTGCTTGATTTCACTTTTTTGTCAATCGACATGGCAACTCCTGTTTTATTCGCTTCCCGGGATCCCCTGCGGTGATGCCGCGGATGATTCCTGTCCTTCAGCGGATTTGCTCTTCCAGCGGCGATGCATCCATCCCCATTCGTGGGGCTGCTTACGGATATATCCTTCAATCGTCTTCGTCAGCCTGGCGACATTGCTATAAATCATTTTCTCGCCATCGTCATCGCGCTCGAGATCAAACGGCGGGTCGATATGAATCTTATGCCGGCCATCCGGCTGGCGGCTGATCAGCATGATCACAACCCCGGATTGCATCCGCTGAGCCAGGACAACCGGGCCCGTCGCGGTCGCGGCCTTTTGGCCGAAGAAATCGACAAAAACGCCGCCGTCTCCGCCAAAATTCTGGTCCATAAGGATATAAAGGATTTCATTATTGCGAAGCACTTTAAGGCAATTATGGACGCATTCCCGGCGGGGCATGGTAAAAATTGTTCCCAGCCCCAGTTGCGTCCGTTTTTGTAAAAGAAAGGCATCAATCTTCGGATCGCGCGTGTGACGCATGAGGACATGCCCATGATACCCGTATTGGGCCATGGCCAGCATCATGAGAGGAAAATTCCCGAAATGCGCGCTCACGGCAATGACCCCTTTCCCCTTTTTGAGGGCGGCGTCAAGATGCTCCCTGCCTTCAATCCACACATTCTCTTTGATTTTCTCAGGATGGCTCGAGAAAAAAATCATCTCAATCATGCCCTTCCCGAAATTGGAAAAACAATCGCGCACGATCTGCTTGATCTCCGCCGGCGTTTTCTCGCTGCCAAACGCGGTCTCAAGGCTTTCCCGGGCGATTTTTTTAAGACGGACAGTGAACAAAAACCCGACGGCAATGAAAAAATGCATCAGGATTTTGACGACACCGTAAGGGAGCCGTCCGACGAGCCAGTAGGAACCAAACATCCCCTGCCGGGCCGCGGTGCGCTTGAAAATCTTAAGGCGATCGTTAAAAGTCATGTGGCGCCCCAACGCCCTTCAGCGTTTATACCCGATCTTGCGCAACAACTCTTTCCGCCACAAAACATCCGTGTCATCCTCGATCCCCTTCGGTTTAAGCCCGTCGATAACGCCAAGGATCCCGCGCCCCCGACCATTGTCGGCGACGATCACATCAACGGGATTGGCGGTTGCGGCGAAAACCGAACAGACCTCGCCGACGGCCTTCACCTGATTGAGGATATTGATCGGAAACCCTTTTCGCATCATGATCACAAAACTGTGCCCGGCGCCGATCGACATCGCGTTGTCCGCCGCCAATTTCTTCAGATCGTCGTCGTTGCCCTCCACCCGCACCTTGCAGGCGCCCGAGGCCTCGCAAAACGCCAGACCAAATCTCATCTCCGGCACCGCAGTCGCAATCGCTTCATACAGATCCTCGACGGTCTTGATAAAATGCGCCTGCCCCAGAATCATATTCACGTCGTCAGGTTTGACAATCGCGACAGACTTCAGCTCCATCCGTTCCTCCTTCGAGTGGCTTGTATGACTGAAACAGGTCGTGGGGCAGATAAAACGGCAAGGGATAAGACTTTCGCCTTAAGTCAAACCGACGGGAAGCGGATCAGCCCAGGAGCTTCCTGACCTCGGAGATCAAACTCTTCGTATTGACCGGTTTGGTCAGATGCGCCACCCCGCCGGCCTCTTTTTCGGCCTGGATATCGTCGGGCGACTCCTTGGCGGTCATGAACATCACCGGGATGTCCCTGGTCTGACTGTCACTCTTAAGGGTCTGGCACACCTCCCGGCCTTTCATGCCGGGGAGCAAGACATCTAAAATGATCAAATCCGGTTTCTGCAGCCTCGCCACTTGAATACCGCGCTCGCCTGTTGTCGCGCTCAAAACGCTGTACCCGTTTGACAACAAAATCCTTTTCGCCGTTTTTTGCAGCCCTTCATCGTCGTCGATCACAAGGACGCTCTTGCGCGCCGTGTGCCAGTCTTTCTGAAACATCACCCGGATGCGTTTCAACTCAAAAAAGAGCACAACGGCGGTATTGACGAAAATATACCCGGGCTGAATGTAGCGCGAGTACGTCCAGGTGAGCCCCAGGAAATAAATCGCCATAAAAGCGTTGAGATAAACCAGAATTTTCCGGCTGACCTCAAGGCAACGGACAACGGCAAAAGAGTTCAAAAAGAGAATCAGAAAAATCAGGGATAAAAGAATCGCGTGAAACCGGAAATCCGGGTGACGGAAGGTGTCAAGATAAACCCAGAAGGAGGTGCCGTAAAGCAGGCTTAAACCATAACCGACAATCTGGATATTATTGATTTTTTGCCTTGAAGCCACGAACCTTCTCTCCCCAGAGGACAACCAAACAGCTTGCCACACATGGTTTTATTGCTCTTCCCCCTGTCCTCCACTGATACACACTATATCCAAAACTCAACGAACTACAATGAAATTTTTCTTTTTATTACTCCCAATATGACGGCGCCAAAACACAAATACGCAAAAACATCGCCGAATCGCGCGTAAAAAGACATGCCGTCTCTCGTCCGGACAATGCCGTCCACCACATAACCCGGCCGCATCGTTTTCTTGCCGGCTTTGTCCTGGACGAAGGAATAAACAAGACCTTTTTCATCGATAAAACCGCTCACCCCGGTGTTGGCCGCCCGCACCATCGACCGGCGATTCGCCACCGCCTGAAACACCGCGGCCTGCAGATGCAAAAACGGCGCCTGCGTGTCCTGAAACCAGGCGTCGTTCGTCATGTTGACAAGAAAATCAGCGCCCTGGCGGGTCATGGCCCGGGCGGTCCCGGCCACCGTGTCCTCAAAACAAATCAGGGCCGAAAAAAAGTTTTTCTCCCCCGGGCGCGGTTCCGATTTTTGCGAAATCGGAAAACGCGTCAATTCAATCCCCGCGCTGAAATCCGCAATCGGAACAATCTCCGACAAAAAAGGCAACTGCCTGCGGAACGGAACGTATTCACCGAACGGCACCAGGTGCAATTTGTTGTACTGGGCGGCGACCGCTCCCTCCCCGGAGATCAAAATCGCGGAATTATAATATCTCTCCCCCACCTTTGTGACGGCCCCCAGCAAGAGCGGAATCTTTTGCCGGGCCGTAAAATCCTTGATCCGCTCAAACCGCTCCGGCGATTCCCAGATAAACCCGGGAAACGCCGTCTCCGGCCAGATGATGAGATCCGGGTTGTGCCGTGCGGCCTCGCCGGTCAAGGCCAGCAATCGTTCCGTGATCTCATCCCACGACGAAGGCAGCCATTTCCGGTGCTGCTCGATATTGGGTTGGATCACAGCAATCTTCATCCCAAACTTAGGCGCATAAGTTATAGAAACAATCAAAGCTCCGTAGCCCAAAACCAGCAAAGAAAAGAGACCAGGGATGACCCCCGTTTTCCAGCAACGGTTTTTTATCATCTCCTTCAAAACAACATTCACCATCATCACCAAAAACGAAACCCCAAAAACCCCGGTGAACTCCGCGATCTGAATAACCGGCAAAACCTGATACTGCGAATGCCCCAGGCACACCCAGCCAAAACCGGAGAGAAACCGGTCCCGGATGAATTCGAGGGCGACCCATAACGCCGGCAAGATCCCTATTTTCCATGACGGCGGCAATTTTTGAAAATAGGCATACCCCAAACCGAAAAAACCAAAATACAGCGCCAGATACATCATCAAAAGAAGCATGCCCGGCAACGTGACGTGGATAAACCAGGACAGGGTCCCGGCAAAGAAAAAAAATCCCGTCAAATAAGCCCACCCAAACGCCGCGCGCGGCGTTTTCCCGTCGAGCGCAAACAAAAGCGGGACCATCGCCGCCCAGGCCAGGCCCCAGAAACCAGACAGGGGATAAGCCAGGACCAAAAGTAACGAAGAAAGGATGGCAAGGATTAAGGAACGAGTCATGAACGGTTGCCTTAAAGGCCTTACGCCCCGCAGCACTTTTTGTACTTTTTGCCGCTGCCGCAGGGACAGGGATCGTTACGGCCGACCTTGGGTCCCGTTTTATGATAGGGCTCGGAATGCGTTGTTTCCGGAGCCTCGGGCGGAGGTTGTTCGGCCCGAGGAGCTGTGGAGGAGGCGGCCTTGGAAAGGCCGGAAAAATTGTTGTGAATGAGCCGTTGCGGCAGAGAACTAAAAACGCTTCGCGGTAAAATCGGCGCCGGTTGCCCGGCCCCTGCCGGTGACGCGGGAGGGGGAAGGGGCCGAATCTTGAACATAATCTCAGCGACTTCCTGGCTGATCGATTCGTACATCATCTGAAACATCGCGAACCCTTCTTTTTTGTATTCCAGCAAAGGATCGCGCTGGGCGTAGGAACGCAGGCCCACCCCTTCCTTGAGTTGATCCATGGCATAGAGGTGGTCTTTCCACCGGGTGTCGATCGTGTTGAGGAGAAAAATCTTTTCCAACTGCCGCAGTTGTTCCGGCGAGACATCTTTTTCTTTCTGCTCGTAAGCCGCCGTCAGATCCTCGTCGATCACATCCACGGTCTTTTCCAGATCCATATCTTTGATCTCTTCCCGGCGGGGCGTGATGTCATAATCGAACTTGGATTTCAAATACACCGCAAGCCCTTCTAAGTCCGGCTCCGCGCCCTCCTGCCCCGAAAAAAGATACTGCCGGACCGCCGCGTGGACCGCGTCCTCCATCGCCTGCAACACCCGGTCTTTGAGATTCTCGCCATCCAGGATACTGCGGCGCAGATTATAGACGGCCTCCCGTTGTTTGTTCATGACATTGTCGTATTCCAGAAGCTGTTTGCGGATCTCAAAATTAAAATTTTCGACCCGCTTCTGCGCGACCTCGATAGCACGGGTGACCCACGGGTGCTCGATGACCTGCCCCTCCTCCATCCCCAGCCGATCCATGATCGACACAATCCGGTCCGAGGCAAAAAGCCGCATCAGGTCATCCTCAAGCGAAACAAAAAACCTCGACGAGCCCGGATCCCCTTGACGACCGCAGCGACCGCGCAGCTGATTATCGATGCGGCGGGACTCGTGGCGCTCCGTCGCGATAACATGCAGGCCGCCCGACTCGACAACCTGATCATGCTCGCGCCTGACCTGCTCGCGAAACTGCTCTAAAAATTTTTTGGTCAGGGTCTCGTGTTCCTGCTTTTTCTTTTCATCATCGAAGTCCTTGCTTTTTTCATCGGCCAGGGCCCTGGCGAGAAACTCCGCGTTCCCCCCAGCACAATGTCGGTCCCGCGCCCGGCCATGTTGGTTGCGATGGTCACGGCTTTGGCGCGGCCGGCCTGGGACACAATCTGGGCCTCGAGTTCATGATATTTTGCGTTAAGGCCCTGGTGCGGGATGCCTTTCTGTTTGAGCATCGAAGAGAGAAGCTCGGACTTTTCAATCGAGATCGTGCCGACGAGCAAAGGCTGCCCCCGCTTGTGATATTCTTCAATCTCATGGACAACGGCCGCGAATTTTTCGCGCACGGTTTTATAAACGCAGTCCGAATAATTCTGCCGTTTCAACACCCTGTTCGTGGGCAGCACCACAACGTCCAGATTATAAATCTGCTTGAACTCATTGGCCTCGGTGTGGGCCGTGCCCGTCATGCCGGCGAGCTTTTCATGCATGCGGAAATAATTCTGAAAGGTTATCGTCGCCAGGGTCTGATTCTCGCGCTCGATCTTGATCCCTTCCTTGGCCTCGACGGCCTGGTGCAGGCCGTCCGACCAGCGGCGGCCCGGCATCATGCGTCCGGTGAATTCGTCGACGATAATCACC
>CAYHZK010000154.1:0-6015 GCA_964361085.1 uncultured Planctomycetales bacterium | reverse complement strand
CATTCAAAACGATAAACAATTGACAATGTTCAACTTATAACCGGACAGTACTGACCTGATGTAAAGATCATAATAGTCACCGGCGGTTTTGGGCTGAACGGCCGGATCCTGCCGTCCTGATTTGGCCTCGAGCTCCGCAAGAAATCCCTGCGGCACTTTTCCGCCCAACTCCCGCGTTTTCGTCACATCATCCCAGCTTTTTTGAAAATCCCCTTTCGCGAGATGGACAGCCGCTCGCTTTAAATAATAAGAAGCGTTGTCACTGTCCAATCCGATCGCCGCGCTAAAATCATCCAGCGCCGTATCGCGGTCTCCTTTCTCCATATGAATCTCCCCCCTGAGAAAATAAAAATAAGATTCTTCCTCTTGGGGATCCTGCTCGATGAGCTTATCGACATCCGCGACAGCCTCGTCATATTTCTGGGCGATAATATACACTGAGATGAGCTTTACCCGTGCTCCGCGATCTTTGGGATCCAATTCCAGGACTTCCCGGAAGTCCGCTATCGCCGACTCAAAATCCTTCCTGAGTAAATGAACAGAGCCCCTCGCTGCATATATCTCTTTGTCGTTCGGGGCCAGGGCAACGGCGTTCGCAAAGCTTTCCAGGGCCCTGTCAAAATCGCGCATCACCACGCACGCCGCGGCGCGCGCCAGATGCGCGTCTTTATCCTTCGGCAGGATTTTCAGATAGCGGTCATAATCCTCGACGGCCCTGGCCATGTCCTTCTTGCGCGCGTACGTCGAGGCGCGATTCAGGATGGCGGACGTATAACCGGGATTCAGCTCGATGGCCTTCGAAAAATTTTCAATGGCGCGGTCATAATCCGCCATGCCCAGATAAAGATTGCCCAGATTGTAGAACGTCGAGGCATGGGCGGGGTCAAGCTCCGCGGCTTTCTGAAATTCGGGGATGGCCTTTTCAAAAGCGCCTTTCCGCGTGTAAACGGTGCCGCGGTGTTTGTAGGCGACAGCGCAGTTGGGGTCCGTCTCGATGGCCTTGTTGTAGAGGGCAAAGGCCTCGTCCCATCGTCCCCCCGTCTCCAGATTCCAACCCTGCTGCACAAGATCCCGCGCGGTCTCCTGGGGGGATCGGGGCACGCGTGTTGCAGCAGAAGGGGCTCGGCCTTGAACCACGGCGGGCTCTACCTTCAGCATGGAGGGAAAGAATTTAACGCCGAGGACAAGATACGAGACGATGTTCATCAAAAGGCATGTCACGAGAACGCCCTTTTTATTCGCAACCATTTTTACAATCACCCACGCCTCAATGATCGCCGAGCTGATAATGCCGAACAGACATAAGATCACGATATACCCCCCCAGGAAAAACCCGGGAAGGGATTTCGCGTAAAAAAGATATACTCCCACCGAAGAACTGGCGGACCTTGCGGACACAGTCAAAGAGACCAGCACCAAAAACGGGAGATATTTTGAGGCGCTCCGGGACCAGGCTTCACCGCCGGACTCCCGGGATATTTTCGCCATGAGCCTGCTGAGGACCCACGGGACAAGAATCAAGCCAACGAGGTCGGCATAAGGAAAAATAAGGATAGCCAGGATAACATACCCCGCCACGAGCGAGGCAACATTGGCGAGCGTGAGAAATTTGAAGGAGTCCAGATAAGAAACATTTTGCCGTCTCCGGAAGATCAACATCTCAACAAGGATGATGATGACCATGGCAAGGCCCGTTGTCTGCAACGTCGCGCTCGCAGGCATGTTTGAGATGTAACTAAACCCCGCGGCCCCGACGTTGGCGTGAGCCGCCGCTGGAAAAAGGAACCCCAAGACCACCCCAAAAAATATTTTAGAAATATGCCTCATGCCATCACCGCCAGCCCCACTTTTTGATATTCCAATTTATAAGACTTTCGTACTCACCTGACAGTCCGCCGGATAGAGGTACAAGGGAGTCAGCTTGTCGATGTTGTCGGTTTTTTTCTTGCGGAATTTCTCAAGCGCGAGCGGGACGAGGTATCTGGCCTCGGGAAGCCAGAATTTGTCGTCGGCAAACGCCGGACGCCGGTCTCTCCCCTTCTCTTCGATGGTCCCGCGAAACAACGGGACCGCGTCGCCTACAAAAACCGTATCGGCCTGTATTTTAGCAAGCACATCCTCAATCCCGGTTAACACATAGTCACTTTTTCGTTCCGCCCGCCCGTCTCTGATTTCATACAGGCAGGTATAAACAAGGTTCCTCTTCGCATCGGACAAAACGCAGATGTGACAATCTTCCATGACTGCCGCCGCGTGCTCAGCCACAACGTCGGGGCTGGGGATGCCCACGACCGGTTTTTGCGCGGCGAAGGCCAGACCCTTGATCGTCGCAAGCCCCACGCGCAGGCTCGTAAACGATCCCGGGCCCAGCCCGACGGCAAAGCCATCCATATCCGGCAGACCGAGCCCGGCGTCCCGAAGAATTTTCCTGATAGCCGGCACAATCGATGACGACAAGACCTTATCCAGAATGAGATTGCGGCTCTTTAAAATTTTCTCCCCATCCGCGACCGCCAGGCTGAAGCGTTTGGTGGAACTGTCGATCGCCAAAAGTTTAGGAGCTGCCGGCTTCGTCATGCTCAAATCCCTTTTCTATTTTTCCCTCGAATAAAACAAAAAACCGTTGAACATCTCATCATCGCTCTGCGGGCCGTACGTGACGGTTTGGCCGGGATCGGGGTTGTCCGGGTTGAGGCTGGAATTATCAAACGCGCCGCTGACGACGATCTTCGTTCCGGCAGGCAGGACCTTTGGCTTTTTGAGAAGATACTGCCTCTGCCAGGAGAGCCGAAAATAAGGGACAGAGATGAGGATTTCCTTCTCGCCCGTCGGGTATTCCGCCGCGATACTCATGTATTTGCCGCGGTAGTGCATGTGCGTCGAGAGGGCTGTAAGCAGGATGTCTTGATCGAGCGTATGCTCCGCCCGGTGCAGGTGCTCCTTTTCTCCCGGCAAAATCGTCAAATCCTTGTTGTGGATATCAATCACCGAAAGGATCCGCTTGGGCGGCGTCTTGTATAAATAAAGCCCGAGCTTCGTCAGGTCCCGCTCCTCGCGGCCCGTCGTGACATAATGCATAAAAAACCCCAGCCGGATCCCTTTGGGGACAAACATGCCGGCGTCTTCCGGGAATTCAAACGCGTCATAACCCGGCACGTAGCCGGCGATGGTCTGTCCGGCAGACACGGCATTGCCGGATTCCTTATGCCAGTCCTTCTGCTCCTCGCTGATTTCCATCGTGTTCGTTTCCCCAATCAGGACGGCGGGGTCAAGCGCAATCACGTTGGCATGATGGACCACTTTCAAATTCCCCGGCGCCAGATGGGCCGCTTTGATCCACATATCTTTTTCAACCGGCGGCGTAATATAACTGGGAACGATCGGCAGCCTGCCGGAAGGCGGGATCACGGACGCGTCATCAAATTGAAAAATAACATCCGGCTCTCCCAGCGGCCATTCCCTGTGTGGGGGCACAGGCTGGGCGGGCAGAGGGTCGTCTCCCTCGCCGCGCGGCATGCCTTGCCTGACCCAGGACACAATCGCGCGGGTTTCCTCGTCGGGAAGATTCACCTCCTCTTTAAACTCTCCATAGTGCGGATCGATGAACCACGGCGGCATCCTTTTGGTGCTCACAACCTCCTGGATCATCGGCCCCCAGCCCTTGACCTTTTCATAATTTTTCATATGCCACGGCCCCACCCCGCCGGGCGAGTGACAGGCGAAACACCGCTTGATCAGAATGGGGGCGATGTCTTTGGTGAACGTGTATGGGGTTTCCGGCAGGGCCACGAGACAGCCTTTGACGGCCGGCGCCGGGGCGGCGATGGATTCTCCGTCTAAAAAGGCCTTCAGGCGATCTTTGAGATAATGCTGTTCGACCGCCGGGCGTTCCGATCCGTACCCCAACTGGTCGTGAATGGGGCCGCGATAAACGACGGACAACGTCCGCGGGTCGATGATAAAGGCCTCGGCCGTGCGCGTCAGCTTAAGAGACATCGCGGCAACCTGGGCGCTATCGTCGAGGATTGGCCACTCGATCCCAAAATCCTTAACCTCCTCGACAATCGAGACCAGGTCGTCCTGGGGGTTGGCATTGAGCATAAAGAACACCACACCCTGACTTTCAAACTGTTTTTTCAAATCATTCAAGTAGGAAACACTTTTGCGCACAATGGGACAAGCGTTCCCCTGGACGACAATCACAATGGCCTTCTGATCGCTGTAATATTCCAAATTATGAAATTTTCCACGATGATCGAGGAGGGCAAAATTCCCGACGACATCATCCGGGGGCGCGGCCCCCGCCGCAGCGCAACCGAACATCAGCCCAAAACTCAATGTCAGGAAGGGAAACGGGGATATGAATTTTAAAAAGGAGGATAAAATCATGCAAAACACTCTAGCAAAACGCCGCGGCAAAACCAAGCTAAAAATTGCCGAGAACCGCATTATTTAAAAATCGTCATCTGGATGACAAATGAGGCAAAGACGATCGAGACCATGGACATGAGTTTGATGAGGATGTTGAGGCTGGGGCCTGAGGTGTCTTTAAACGGGTCTCCCACCGTGTCTCCGACGACAACGGCTTTATGGGCCGGCGACCCTTTCCCGCCGTAATGACCTTCTTCGACATATTTTTTGGCATTGTCCCACGCGCCGCCTGAGTTGGCCATCATGACGGCCAGGACAAAACCTGTGACGGTCGCCCCGATGAGAAGTCCCGCTTCCGCCTCAATCCCGGCCAGCAAGCCTACGCCCAAGGGTGCGGCAATCGCCAGGAGAGACGGCAGGATCATTTCTTTTTGCGCCGCTGTCGTCGCGATGGCGACACAGCGCGCATAATCCGGTCTGGCCTTTCCCTCCATCAGACCGGGGATATCCCGAAACTGCCTGCGCACTTCCATAATGATTTTGCCGGCCGCCCGTCCGACAGAGCGCATGGTCATCGAACAAAATAAAAACGGGAGCATTCCGCCGATGAATAATCCGGCAAGGACCGCGGGGTCTCTTAAACTCAATGTCATTTCTTTTCCGAAGAGAGCGGCTTGATTGCAATAAGCCGCAATGAGGGCCAGTGAGGTTAAAGCGGCAGAGCCAATGGCATAGCCCTTGCCGGTTGCCGCCGTTGTATTCCCCAAGGCATCCAGCGCGTCGATTTTTTTCCTGACGTCCGCCGGCAATTGCGCCATTTCTGCGTTCCCGCCGGCGTTATCCGCAACAGGGCCGTAAGCGTCGGTCGCCAGGGTTATCCCGAGGGTGGACAGCATGCCGACCGCGGAGACAGCAACACCGTAAATCCCAAGGTTAAAATTTGTCATTCCTCCCGACCAGAAAAAGCTCGCGAAAATCGCGGTACTGACGATCATAACCGGAGCGGCCGTGGAAGTCATGCCGCTGGCCAGGCCGTCGATCATGACCGTCGCCGGCCCCGTTAACGAGGCCTCAGCGATAGAACGGGCCGGGGAAAACCTGCTCGAGGTGAAATATTCCGTGCAGAGACCGATGAGTAATCCCGCCGCCAAACCAGCCAGGGTTGACCAATAAATACCGACGTGCTCAACCCCCAAAATCTCCGTGATCAGAAAATAGGATAAAACCGCGACCACAAGCGAACTGACAAAAACACCCTTCCTCACTGCCGCTAATAAAACTTTCTGACTGGCCTCTTCGCCGGTTTTTACAAAAAACGTGCCGATGACCGAGGCCAGGATTCCCGCGGACGCCAATGCCATGGGAATGGTCACACCGGCACCACCCAGCCCGGCAGCGACCCCCAGAGACGCGGCGGCAACAATGGAACCGACATACGATTCGTAAAGATCCGCCCCCATCCAGGCCACATCGCCGACATTGTCGCCCACATTGTCGGCAATGACCGCCGGGTTGCGGGGATCGTCCTCGGGAATCCCGGCCTCGATTTTTCCAACCAGGTCCGCCCCGACGTCAGCCGCCTTGGTAAAAATGCCGCCGCCGACTCTGGCAAAAAGGGCCTGACAACTGGCCCCCATGCCGGAA
>CAYHZK010000153.1:0-6041 GCA_964361085.1 uncultured Planctomycetales bacterium | reverse complement strand
GGACCTTCCGGCTTTACGTCGGAGAAGCGCGGGATGAACGGGTTCTTCCGAATATTCAGCAGACAGCCCGGTTCATCTGGATTGTGAGTTTGACCTACCTTGTTTTGGGAAGCCTTTTTTTGGCGGCCGCCGCGATGTGGGATGGAATGCCGTTAGGAAACGCCGTGTTTAACAGCGTTTGTATTTTTATGGCGGCGTTTGATACCGGAGGGTTTGCGCCGCATGAGCAGAACATTTTGTATTACCACAGCCCGCTTTTTGAGGCGGTGACGATGGTGATCATGCTGTTGGGCGCGATCAATTTTCGCCTGCATTACGTGCTATGGACCGGCCAGCGCAAAGAAATCTGGCGAAATTTTGAAGTGACCGTTTTATTTATCACAATCATGGGAACGTTTATGCTGGTGGCTGCGGGCTTGAGCAACACGGACAGTTATCCGACAGCCGTCGCCGTTTTTCGAAAAGGGTTTTATCATCTGATGTCGGCCCATACCGGGACGGGGTTTCAGACAATTTATCCGGTGGAATTTATTAACGAGTGGGGCAGTTTATCGCTTTTCGGTTTGATCTTTGCCATGGGGCTGGGCGGTTGTGTCAGTTCGACGACCGGAGGGATTAAAACGATGCGCCTGGGAATTGTGGCGAAGACCTTTGCGAATGATGTGAAGTATTACGTCTCGCCGGAGTCTTCGGTTTTTTTTGAAAAGATTCATCATATCAAGGACGTGATCCTTTCGGACAAGCAGATGCGTTCCGCGCTTTTGATCACATTGGCTTACACGGCACTTTTCTTTTTTGGGTCGGCGGCGGGCATGGCGTGCGGGTATCCGTTTATGGATTCGGTTTTTGAATCCGTGTCGGCGGCAGGCAATGTGGGTTTATCCTGCGGGATCACCTCGCCGACGATGCCCCCTGTTCTTAAGGTGGTTTATATTGCTCAGATGTGGGTCGGACGCCTGGAGTTCATCTCGGTTTTTGCGTTGCTGGGATTTGTCTATGCCCTGGTGCGGGGGAAGTGATGCGGCGGATCACTCTTTTGTTTTTCATGGCATGTTTCCTTTCTCTTTTACCTCGGGTTCATGCCGAGGCAGGGCAGGGTGTCAGAGTTTCCAGCAAAGAGCTGATTGATCGCGCCCAGGAGATGGATGGGCGGCCCGTTGTTTTTCAGGGTGAGGTCGTCGGCGACATTATGCCCCGGCGGGCGGTTGCCTGGTTTAATGTCCGGGATCAACATCAGGTCATCGGCATTTTCGCCCCCCGCGAGTTGATCAAAGACATTGTTTATCGCGGGAATTACGATTATCGGGGAGACGAGGTTGAGGTTGAAGGAATATTTTTTCGCGCGGCGGCGGATTTGGGCGGAGAATTTTGTATCGTCGCCAAGAATATCACAATCATTCAAAGCGGCTTTTTAACTCCGCGCTCCGTGAGCCCTATGAAGAGAAATCTTGCGGTGTGGTTGTTTGGGTTGGTGTTGTGTCTTTTGGCGGTCAGGGCACCGATGATCGCCCATCTGAGCAGGAGGAGAGCCTCGTGATCTGGGATTTTGAAAAAATAAAACAATCCGCCCTCGAAGAGATTCGGCTGATTAAAGACGGTCGGGACGTCGAGGCGGCGCGCATCAAGTATCTGGGAAAAAAAGGATTGTTGGCCGAGATTTATGCCGGCCTGCCGTCGGTGTCTCCTGCCGAACGCCCGCTGGTTGGAAAGGGCGCCAATGAGTTGCGCGCTCTGGTCACGCAGCATCTTGATGAAAAAAAGAAACAGCTCGAAAGCGTTGCCTCGCAGTTTCCCGCCGACCAGCTTGATGTCACGCTGCCCGGTGTGGCAGGCACGGTTGGCCACCGGCACATTCTCACCCAGACGATCGAACAGGTCTGCGAAATTTTTGAAAATTTGGGATTTGTCGTTCACGAGAGCCCTGAAATCGAAACCGAATTCAATAATTTTACGGCCTTAAATATTCCTGTCGACCATCCTTCCCGCGATGCCTTTGATACGTTTTATCTGGATGCGGAAGATCCGTTGAATCAAGGGCGCAATCTTTTGCTGCGCAGCCATACCTCTCCGGGGCAGATCCGGATCATGAAGAATAAGAATTTTTCACCGCCTTTTGCGGTTGTCATCCCCGGAAAAGTTTACCGGCCCGATGCCGTCGACGCCAGTCACTCGTTTGTCTTTCATCAGATCGAAGGCCTCCTGATCGACAAGGACGTGAAATTTTCGGACCTGAAGGGGCTGCTGGATATTTTTTGCAAAAGACTTTTTGGCGAAAAGATCACGATGCGGTTTCGTCCCCACTTTTTTCCTTTTACCGAGCCGTCGGCGGAGGTCGACATTTCGTGTTACATCTGCGACGGCAAAGGATGTTCGGTCTGCGGACGCAAGGGGTGGCTTGAGATCATGGGGTGCGGCATGGTTCATCCGAAAGTTTTTGAGGCGGTCAAATATCCTCGCGGGGAATACACGGGATTGGCCTTCGGCATGGGGGTGGAGCGGATGGCGATGCTCAAGTACGGCATCAACGATATCAGGATTTTTTTCGAAAACGATGCGCGTTTTCTAAACCAGTTTTGAGGCTGTTATGAAAGTCAGTTTGCAGTGGCTAAAAGATTACGTCGCCATCGATTTGCCCGTCGACAAGCTTGCCCATCGGCTGACCATGGCCGGGCATGAGGTCAAGCAGCAGGAGAGCCTTGGCGGCGATACCGTTTTTGAAATTGAGATCACGCCGAACCGTCCGGATTGTCTCAACATGCTGGGACTCGCGCGCGAGCTGTCCGCCATTTTGAATCGTCCCCTCCGTTTGCCGAAGGTCCGGAAATTTAAAATTCCAACATCGGCCTGCCCCGTGACCATCGAAGATCCCAAGGCCTGCGTCCGTTATGTCGGCGCTATTATTGAAAATGTCTCCGTGCGGCCCGCGCCGGCCGAGGTGAAAAAGAAAATTCAAGCCATCGGCCTGAGACCGATCAACAATGTGGTCGATCTCACCAATTTTTGTTTGATGGAAAGCGGGCAACCGCTGCATGCCTTTGACTACGACAAATTGATCGGCGGCAGGATCATTGTCCGGCGGGCGCGGGCGGGAGAAAAAATTATAACCTTAGACGGTGTTGAACGGATGTTGAATCCTTCGATTCTGGTCATTGCGGATGCTGAGCGGCCCGTTGCCATTGCGGGGATCATGGGGGGCAAGGACGCCGAGGTTACGGAAAACACACAGAGGATTCTTTTAGAAAGCGCCTGGTTCGACCCGATTCTCATCCGCCGCGCCGGGCGATCTCTGGGGCTTTCGAGCGATTCTTCGTACCGTTTTGAGCGCGGCGTCGATCTTGAAAATGTAGATCGTGGGGCGCAACGAGCGATCTCGTTGATTCTGGACATCTCGGGCGGCCAGCTTAAGGCTTATAAAGATGTTTTTCCTAAAAGAAAAAAAGGCGCGGCGCGGAAGATTAAGATCACCCAGGATGAGATCAAAAAGCTCCTCGGCGCGGAATCGTTTCCTGCGGGGAAGACAAAAACGATTTTACAAAAATTGGGGTTTCGTGTCAGCATGAAGGGGAAAAGTCTGCAGCTGATTCCACCCTCGTTCCGTGGTGATATCAAAGAAGGTGTTGATATCATCGAGGAAATCGCGCGGATCATCGGGTACGACAATGTGCCGGCGAGCCTGCCCTTGATTCGAGTACAAAATATACCTTCCGACGGGAACTATGTTTTTAAAAAAGGGTTAAGACAAATCTTATCAGCATTGAGGCTTAATGAAGTCATTTCTTATCCTCTCATGGGAAAATCGTTTTTAGAAAAAAGTTTCGTTGATAATTTGTCTCGAATTTCCATTAAGAATCCTTTGACCCTTGACCAACAATTCATGAGGCCAACCCTATTGCCGAGTCTTCTTGCCATTCTTCGGGGAAATCTCAATCAAGGACAGAGAGACGTCTGTATTTTTGAATTAGGCAAGAACTATTTCCCAAAAAGACCAAACTGTGACGGGAACGAGAATGAGTTTTTAGGGGTATTGCTGGCCGGCGAACTCCATAGAAATTGGCGGGAGCAAAAGCGATGTCCTGTCGATTTTTACGATATCAAGGGGGTCGTGGCCCAGGTGATAGGGGCTGTTAGTAATAAGCAACCTGATTATCAGCAGACGGGGATGGAGTGGCCTTATTTTGTTAAAGGAGCTGCAGCTACCATTGGGATCAAGACAAAGGAGACGTATTCGATCGGCGCGTTAGGCAAGATTAACAAAGAAGTTTTAAAAAATTGGGATATTAAGGAAGAAAATGTTTATTTTGCGGAAATAGAACTCGAATCCCTTTTTAATTATCAAAAAAATTTGGGCCATAAAAAGTATCGGCCGATCACGCCATATCCTGTCATCACCCGCGATGTCAGTCTGGCGGTCAGTAAGGGCGAGACCTTTCAGCAGGTCGTTGATCTAGCGCATGAGACCGGAGGTAAACTTTTGGTTGACATCATTTTTCTTGAGCAATACTTAGGTGAGAAGATACCGTCTGACCAAAAAGGATTGGTTTTCTCGGTGGTCTATCAAGCAGCGGATCGAACCTTGACCGATGAAGAAATTGCGCCTCTCCACGATCAAATCTGCAAGGCTTTTGTCGAAAAGCTGGGGGCAGTGATTCGGTAGGGCAAATACCTTCTTGACGAAATTGTCCTGTGTAGTACACTTTTATCATGCAAGCCGTTCAACCGCGAGGTCAGAAAACCCGATCAAAAATCCTTCAGGCAGCCTTTGAGCTTTTTCACAAGCAGGGTGTCAACGCCACGAGTGTTGATGAAATCCTGGCAAAGTCCGGCACCGGGAAAAGTCAGTTTTACCATTATTTCAAAAGCAAAGAGGCCCTGATCCATGCCGTGGTGAAGGATTTTTTTGAAAAGCTTTGCAACAAACAGCTCCCCTTCAAACTTGAAATCAAGACATGGCAGGACCTCAAAGAATGGTTTGCCTTTTTTATTCATCTTCAAGATGATATCTGCTGCGAACGGGGTTGTCCCATGGCCACCATAGGCTACGAATTGACGGCAAAAGACGACTCTATCCGACAGGAGATCAATCATATTTTTGAACTTACGACCCAGCCTATCGTCGGATTCTTTGTCCATTTGAAGGCTCAGGGAAAATTGAAGCCTTCCGCCGATCCTCGGTCTTTGGCAGAATTGTGTTTTATTGTGATGCAGGGAGGGCTGCTCGTCTCAAAAATCAATAAGGATACCGCATCGTTTAAGACGTCTGTGAGCCATCTTTTTGCCTACCTGAAGTCTTTCTTGAAGTAAGAGCCTCCGTTTTTTATGCCTTTTTTAAAAATGGGTTGACAAAATGTACCGAGTGGTATATATTTTGTGTACCGTACGGTACACAAAATAACCTTATTAAAAAATCGGAGGAGCGTTATGGGAAATCAATGCTGTGCATCAGAAGAAGAAGGCTGCTGCGAGACACAGACACACGCGGCGGAAAACAAGTGCCCCACCACAGCCGCGGATCCTTTTTCCTGCGGGGTTGAGATGTGGAATCAGGCCTTCCGTCAGGCGATCCTGGAGGTTCAGGTGGACATCCTCAAACCCAAGATTCAAAAGGCTTGGGGGCCGATGATGGAAAAAGTCGCGGATGCCGCCGTTGAATCGATGGGAATTTGCTGGCAGTCGGCGATCGCACAAGCCAAGTCCAAAGAAGACTTCCGAACGAAGCTTCAGAAAATCTGGCAAGAAGGTAAGTAGACCGTTCTAAAAAAACAAGGTGGCCGTCGCGTTGTTGAGGCAGCCACCTTGTTTAATTGATAGCCTGATAAAGTAAAAAGGAACGCGATGGCTTTATCCCGAATCTGGCCGCATTCCTGGCGGAATCCCCTTTAGTCCTGGACGCTACGCTTAACCTCGTCGGTGCTTTTGATAAGACCTCGTTGACGCCGCAAGAGCAACAAGTGGTTCTGCTCACGGTCAGCGCACTGAACGGTTGCAATTATTGCAGGACCGCCCACACCGGCCTCGGGCGCATGGTCAAAATAGACGACGCG
>CAYHZK010000152.1:0-6104 GCA_964361085.1 uncultured Planctomycetales bacterium | reverse complement strand
TTATAAGTCGCGATCCGGGGTTCATCCTCGGGCCATTGCCCGAACTTCATCTCCCGCGGGGGCAGCACCATCAGACGTTTGTTGCCGATCACACTGACGTACAGTTCGCGTCCCTCAATATATTCCTCGGCGATCGCGTCCATACTCATGTTGTCGTGGATGAATTTGATCCGCTCCACAAAAGCCTCATCACTGTCGACAATCGAGGCCTGGGAAATACCGCGCGAGGCCTCCTCGCAGAGCGGTTTGACGATGGCCGGGAGTTTGACGGTGCGAGGCCGCCAGATTTTATGCCCGCGGGTAAAGGTATGAAACCGCGCGACGCGCAGGCGGTGAAAACGCAGAATCTTCTTGCTCAAGGCCTTGTTGTTGCAGATCAAAAGGCTGTCGGTCGCCGCTCCCGTGTAGGGAATGTCCAAAAGCTCGAGCAGGGCGCCGATGTTCTTTTCCAGATGGGCCTTGTCGTTGAAAACCTCGACGAGATTAAAAACCACATCCGGCTTAAAATCCCGGATCTCCTCGAGCAACGGCGCGATCTCGCTGAAAAGGCCCAGCATTCTCACCTCATAACCGTTTTCCAGAAGCGCCTCATAAACGTCCCGTTCCGTATACATATTCTCCGGGTCTGAAAATTCTTCTTTGAAATCATACCCTCGCAGGGTGGGATACGGCGTGTTGAACAACAACAGCACCTTCAAATTCTTTTTCATCCCTTCTTCTCCTTTTTCTTATCGCCGCGGTACCAGCCCGTATAGATGTAATTCATGACAAGGGTCGTGATATAACTGCTCACCCTTGCAATGACGAGCGTCTCCGGCTGGGAACTGAGCAGTTTCAGTTCGCGGCAGCGCTGTTTGACGGCCCTAAGGAGATTGCTGATGACATATTTCCGTTCGCCGGTCCAGACGGCGATTTCGTCCTCAAGAAACTTTTCATACTTTTTCAAAATTCCGTGGGCCGCGACCGCGACGGATTCCGGCTTGCCGTCCGCCGGGGCCGGAAAAATTTTTCTCAAATTGGCGTCATGGAAATCCGGGAATTGTTCGGCCCAGAATCGGCGTTTTTTCTTATAAAAATTTCTTAAGGTCACCTTGAGATTTTTGTAATGCCAGTGCTTGGTCCCTTTGGGGACGTCCGGCTCGCGCCCCTTGATGGAATTCATGAGGTCATCGACATAGCGCAGTTTTTGAAAAGCCGGCCAGCCGGCATAAACCTTTTGCCACTGCGAGCCGGGGGTGAGCCAGACGGCAAAGGTTTCGACAAAATCCTCCTCGGGATGGAACTGGGCGTAAAACCCTTCAAGATGCCGGACATAATTCTTGCTGTAAGGCCTAAAACGGTAGGTTTCGCCGTATTCCTTCGACGCCGGGCCAAAAACAGCCTGCCATTCCTTCTTCTGACAAAGGTTATAGGCGTAACTGAAGGCATGCCCGGTTTCGTGCCGCAGCAGTTTCAGGCAATCCTCCCGGCTGTCCCCTTCCGCCTCGAGCATCATCTTTCTTTCGAGACGAATGAGGGCCGGATGCGCCAGATAAAACGGGATACCGATGACCGGCTCGTCTTTCGGCGTCAGCCATTCATCCGCCAGATAGCAAACGGGCTTGAAGGTGAGGCCCTTCTCCGCCAGTTCTTGATAAAGCTGCTGAATGCATTCCTCCAGCCAGGTCCCGCCGAGAGTCAACGGCAGGTCGCAGATCCGCAGATTCAAAAGCTCGTCTTCTGAAATATGGTCCAGGCTCGCAGGGGGAATCGCTTTCAATCGATTTCCTCTTCGATCTTTTTCATGAGGGCGGACGCCTCCTCCAACAGAGCGACGGGAGCGAGTTTCAGGGATTCCATGTCTTTCTGAAAAGACCGCAGGGCGTTGAGGACTTTGCGCATGGCCGCCTCATTGCGCTTTTCCCGCTCCTCCTCGGGGTCGACCTCCTTGCGTTTCTTCATGAGGGCGACAAGGTCTTTGCGCACCGCCGAGGCCTCCTGCCCTTTTTCAAAAACCGCTTTTTTCAAATCCACATAATCGCTCTTGTTAAGCTCGCGTTTCTGCCGGGCCAGACGCAGCACATTGATGGCGTCACAGCCGGGGACATGCGCGGCGTCGCGGTCTTCCTTAAACTCCGGCTTGAGATAGTCCGGCTCGTCCTGCTCGAGAAAAAAATAGGTCTTGAGCAATCTCATCGCGATTTCTTTTTTGATCCCCAGCTCGCGCTCGGTGTAATATTCAAACTTTTCGTAACTCCACGCTAAAAAAAGTTTGTCCTTCCAGACGGCATACAGGGACTGGCCGAGACTGACCCATGAGGTCTTGAAATTCTTGGCGTACTGCAACAGCTCCTCACGGATCCCCTGGGCCGTGACAGCGTCTTTAAGGCGATTCTTTTGTTCGTACATATCTCTTCTACTCCAATCTGATAAAAAACCCCACACAAGTTGGTGCTATTCTAACACCTCTCCTGAGGTTCGACAATCACTCCCGAGGAAAAATTGCCGTTATGACGAAGGGCTTGCCAGAAACTTCAAATTTTGCTAAATTGAGGCCTTGTTTTTAAACAGAGGATTCTGCTGCGATGAATTTACAACACGCTTCTCTTGTTTCCATTGTCGCGCTGCCGTTGGTCTTGACCACACCGGCCTTCGCTGTTGAAGGGCATGACATCCCCATCCGGCATTTTCATATTCAACAGGAACGGTATGAAAAAAATGGGGTGTTAGTCTCACGGCCCTCGCCTCAGGACGAAAAAATTACGCGACTCCTTCAAACCAACCGTATCCGCACTCTCGCCGATTACTCCGGATGGCTTGGAAAAAATATCCGGTATCAGAACGACGGCCCGGGAAGCGCCTGGCCCGAGCCGCTTAAGGTTTTGCAGAACAAAAGCGGCGACTGCGAAGACTATGCCGTGTTGAATTCTCAAGTCCTCAAAGTCCTCGGATACAAGCCGAGCATCCTCTCTCTAGTTTCGGCGCGGGGCGCCCACGCCATCTGTGTCTTTGAGCATGACGGTTATTTCTTCTGGTTCGACAACGCCAGACTGAACAAAACGACGGCCAAAACCCTGACCGAACTCGCCCGCGACATCACCCTCCAGTACCGCTACTCGTATACTCTTGAATTGGACGCCGCGTCCCGGCAATGGAGGCTGGTCTATAAAAGATCGTGAAACCGTATCTCGTAGTTCGTATCTCGCTGACACTGATTCGAAATACGATTCTTCATCAAACATCCCCCATCGGATCCGGATGCAGAAAATGGTACCCGAGTCTTGCCTTCACTTTTTCATTGCTGACGATCTTTGTGAGAGTTTCTGTCTCGTCGGCGAATCCGGGCGGCTGAAGCCCCATGGCCCGTGCTGCTGCGGTATAAAGTTCTCGGCGGGCCGGGTGCCGGTCACTGCAGGCGTTAAAAATCTCTCCGCGAACATCCTGACGGATGATTTCAGCGATGATCCCCACGACATCGTCGCGATGAATCAAATTGACCGGCTGCATCCCTCCGGCTAAATTTTCTTGTCCCGCCAAAAAGCGCCCGATTTTCCGCTCCCCGCCGTAAAGGCCGGCGCAGCGGACAACCGTCGCCTCAAAACTTTTATTCGTCAGGAGATCCCGCTCGATGTCGTACAGCACCCTGGCTCGCGGATGATCGGGCTGAAAGTCCACGGCCTCGACGGCCAGCGGGATGTGCGCGGGATAAACCGATGTGGAGCTGGTGACAATGACAAAACCAACTTGCGGCGACTCTTCGCACCTTTTCACAATCGAATGGATCTGCCGCTGATAAAACCGGGGATCCGGCAGACCGCGGCGAAAAGGAACCGTGACGACAACGGTGTCCGCATTAAAAAAATCGTCGATCCCCTCGCCCTCCAGCTCCGGGTCACCTTGAAGCCGAAAAGAAAAAATCCCTGCTTTTTGCAAAACAGGGACTTTCTCACTTCTCGTTGTCGATCCTTTGACCTTGAATCCTTCTTTCAATAAAACTTCGGCTAAGGGAAATCCAAGCCAGCCGCACCCTATGATGCTGACCGCGCGGGGGGTCACTCTCCGGCGTAACTCTTCAGGGCATTCCAGGTTTTCTCGCCCACAACTCCGTCGGCCTTCAGCCCATGGTCCTGCTGAAATTTGCTGATCGCGCCCTTGGTCCTGGCGCCCAGTTTCCCATCAATTGTTCCGGTGTAATATCCGGCGCCTTTTAAAGCCTGCTGAACTTTTTCGGGGTTCACATTGACGCGCAAAATTTCATCGTTCTTAACGTAAGAAGCGGACTTGCTGTCGGATGTCCTCGCAGAAGAGCCGCGCTGAGACTGCGTCTTGATGCGATCCATTTCATACGACATATCCTTGACGGAATATTTTAATTCTTTGATCTCCTCGTCCTTGGCCTCCACCTGCCGCTCCAAATCGCTGATGCGAAGTTGCATGTCCGCGACGGACTGCCCCTGTTGCGTTGAAGCACAACCGGCCAAAAATACCAACGCCCCCACGAGAACAAAATACTTCTGTACCATCGACCCCTCCTTTTCCGAGTTGGAAGTTTAGAAATATGACTAAAATAAAATTTTAGCAAAAAAAATGAACGACTTTGGACGTATTGTATCACAAAGTTTTGATCTGCCTACGGCTTCTTGAATAATTTTGAAAGGACTAAAAACCCCGCCGGGTGAGAGAATTGACAGCCGGCTCATGGGGCTCCGGGCCACAGAACTTGTACGTCTTTCTTTCTTTAAACTCTTCCTTTTTCCCTTTGTTCCACTGCTGGACCGGCCGCAAGTAGCCCACCACCCGGGAATAAACCTCACATTCACTCTGGCACCGGTCGCATGATTTGTGCTCGCCGGCCCGGTATCCGCAATGAGGGCAAACGCTGAAGGTCGGGGTGATTGTGAAGTACGGCAGTTTGAATCTTTGGCAAACAACCTTGACCAGTTGTTTGAGCCCCTCCACATTGTGGATTCTCTCGCCGACAAAGCCGTGCAGGACCGTGCCGCCAGTATACTTCGCCTGCAGGATGTCATGATGCTCCAGGACTTCAAAAATATCATCGGAGTAATTGACGGGAAGATGTGTCGAGTTGGTGTAAAACGGTTCGTGCCCTTTCCGGTATTCCTCTTCATTGGCGCAGATCATCCCGGGAAAAAGATCTTTGTCTTTTTTCGCCAGGCGGTACGAGGCCCCTTCGGCGGGAGTGGCTTCCAGATTGTAACTGTTCCCTGTTTCCTGCTGGAAATGAATCAGCTTATCCCGCATAAAGTCCAGGACTTCCTGAGTGAACCGGGATCCTTCCTCGGAAGCGATATCTTTTCCTAAAAGATTCAGACAGGCCTCATTCATTCCCAGAAGGCCGATGGTCGAGAAGTGGTTCTTCCAGTATTGATCAAAGCGCATTTTGATCTTTCGGAGATAAAACTTTATATAAGGATAAAGATTCTGCTCGGTAAACTGCTCCAGGACTTTCCGTTTGATCTCCAGGCTTTCTTTGGCCAATAACATCTGGTGTTCCAATCGTTGATAGAACTCGCCTTTATCTTTGGCCAAATACCCGATCCGCGGCATGTTGATCGTGACCACACCGATCGAACCGGTCAAGGGTGTCGCGCCGAACAGCCCCCCTCCCCGTGAACGCAATTCACGGTTATCCAGCCGCAGTCGGCAGCACATGCTGCGCGCGTCATCCGGGCTCATATCGGAATTGATGAAATTGGCAAAATACGGGATGCCGTACTTCGCCGTGATTTCCCATAAAAGAGAAAGATTGGGATTATTCCAGTCAAAATCCTTGGTAATGTTATACGTGGGGATGGGAAAGGTGAACACCCGGCCTTTGGCATCGCCCTCGAGCATAACCTCAAGAAAGGCCTTGTTAAACATGTCCTGTTCCTTCTGGAACTCCCTGTAAGTCTCTTTTTGAATCTGGCCGCCGATCATGACGCCGTGGTAGGCATAGTAAGAGGGGGGGGCGAGATCGAGGGTGATGTTTGTAAACGGCGTTTGAAATCCCACCCTGGTGGGGACATTGACGTTAAAAACAAATTCCTGCAGGGCCTGTTTGACGTCTTTGTAGGTGAGCTGGTCATAGCGGAGGTACGGCGCCAGCAGGGTGTCAAAGTTGG
>CAYHZK010000151.1:0-6106 GCA_964361085.1 uncultured Planctomycetales bacterium | reverse complement strand
TACCGGGCCAGCAGTCCCGGCATCTGATAACTCCGCCGGTCTATGAAAATGAGGTTGGCCATCTGTTCCCCTCCGTAACCCAGATCCACAGGGGCGATGCTGAAAAAACGGTACGGATATTTTCCAAAAAGTTTCCCGTAAAACCGCATCAGGTCTTTGGCGTGGCTCAACGCGGCTCGCGCGCTCTTCTCCGTTCCCGGCAGATAAAAAGACGAAATGGTAACACCGTCAAAATCCTCCGCAACGACACGATACTCCGGACTCATCGCGAAGCTGAACTCCCGGATGGGTTTTGAAGAATCATACTCAAACGTTGTCGTGCCGTCGCTGTTATTGCGCTGCCCGGCCAATTCGCCGGAATGGGCCACCACGTGATCCGCGGGAACGGTCAGGGCGACTTTATAAAAAGCGGCCTCGCTGTAAAACGGCCTGTGAAACGGATAAAACGGATGCCGGTTCCAGCCTTTTTCTCCCTCGAAGACCGCAAGGATGGGATACCAGCGTGAAATTTTAAAGACATCGCCCTGCCAGCCAAAACGGCCGATGGTGTTATTGGGGATGGCCGCGCTGAAATGGATTGCAACCGTCACAGCATCGCCGGCCTTGACAGGCCGGGCCAACGCGACTCTCAAGAGAGTCCGGTCATCCCCCTCGATGAAAAATTTCAAATCCCCCTGATCCCCTGTCACGGATTGAATCTCCATACCGTTGTCCTGAAAACCTTGGGGAAAGGGGTTGACCTTAAAATAACCGGCGAAACGCTGGATGAAACTTTTTTCCCGCCGGGTGTAAAAACGGTTGGGATAGATATGAAAGACGATCTCGCTTAAATCCTGCGCGCCGGGATTACGGAAGGTGGTTGTTTGAAACGCTGTGATGGTTTTGGTTTCGACATCGACCGCAGCCTGAATGTCATAGCGGGGAAACGCTTCGCCCTGGGCATGAGCCGTCGCGGCCATCGACAAAAACACGGCGAGAAAAAATTTCCTGGAGAGATGGTTTCCAAAAAAATTCACGTCGAACGTTCTCGTTTGACCGGTGTGGATTTTTCCCTCCGGAACTGGGTGAGATACTGCTGGAAAGGAGGGCTGTTGCGCAGATTCAAGAGATCATTGTCCCGCTCCAGATGATCAAAGTCGTCGTAGCCGCACTGCAAAGCGAGTTTGATCACGGAAAAAGCCTTGTCGACATCGTTCAGCAAAGAATAGCTGCAGGCAAGATTGTAGAGAACGACGGGATCCTCGGAACGCAAGCGCGACAATTTCCGGTCGACATCCAATCCTTTTTCGTAAGATCCTCTTTTCGTGTACAAATCCCCCAACGCGATCAACGCCTCGATAAAATCAGGTTTGTCCGTCAGGATCCTCTCATAAAACTGGATCTCAAAATCCATATCGTGCTCACGCCTTGCCATCGAGGTACTCCTTCATGCGGCTCACGGCCTCTTTCAGATTGTCATAACTGGAGGCGTACGAAATGCGGATGAACCCCTCGCACGATTTTCCAAAGGCGACCCCCGGGACCAGGGCGACCTTTTTTTTCTGCAAAAGATCCTTGGCGAAGTCGAGCGATTTCTGCCCGGTGTTCTTGATCGAGGGAAAGACATAAAACGCGCCCTGGGGCATGTGGCACGACAAACCGATTTCGTTCAAGGCCTTGACCATAAAATTCCGGCGGCGATGGTATTCGCGTTTCATCTCCTGAACATCTTTCAATCCCGTTTGCAAGGCTTCGATCGCCGCAATTTGCGCCGTGATCGAGGCGCAGAGCATGGTGTATTGATGGATCTTGGTCATTCCGGCGATGATCTCGGCGGGGCCGGCCACCCACCCGAGACGAAACCCGGTCATCGCGTACGCCTTCGAAAAACCGTTGAGATAAATCACCCGTTCCCGCATCCCTTTTAAGGAAGCCAGCGGCGTGTGGTCAAAATCATACGTCAGCTCATCGTAAACCTCGTCGCTGACAACCAGAAGGTCGTGCTTGCAGGCGACACGGGCGATGGCCTCCAGTTCCTGGCGCGAATAGGATGTGCCCGTCGGGTTGGCGGGGTAATTGATCATCAGGGCCTTAACGCCCCCGGTGTAATTGTCCTCGATCAGTTTTGGCGTGAGCTTAAATCCGTTTTCGATTGTGGTCTTCATCAGGACAACCTGCCCTCCGGCGAGTTCCACAACCGGGCCGTAGGAAACATACGCCGGTTCGGGGACCAGGACCTGATCGCCCGGGTCCAGGATGGCGCGCATGGCCAGATCCAGACCTTCGCTCACCCCGACGGTGACGAGAATCTCCTCCTCGGGGTCGTAAGAAAGGCCGTATCGAGACCCCAAAAAATCATTGATCTGCCGGCGCAGTTCCGGCATCCCTTTGTTGGAGGTATAGGATGTGTACCCTTTCTCCAGAGAACAGATCGCCTTTTCCCGAATGTGCCACGGGGTGACAAAATCCGGTTCGCCCACCCCCAGCGAAATCACGTCCTTCATCCCCAAGACCAGATCAAAAAAAGCCCGGATCCCGGAAGGCGCCAACTGTTCAACCCGTTTTGCGATGCGCGTCATAATTTTGTTTATCTTTCGTTGCTGTCGTTAGATGATAACTGACGGACGACGCAGGGATATTTCTGTATTGCCAACTACCCCACAGACGATTTTAGCTTGCTTATACCATAAGCCGAAATCGTCGAGCTTGTGGGGATGGGGGGTTAGCAAGGAAGAAATATCCCTGCGTCGTCCCGGCGTTCAGGTGATAACTCGTGATTTGATGTTACGTTAATATGAAATCGCCAGGCGTTTGCGGTTATTATTCTTTTTCAAGACCTGACCGTCTTCCTTGTACTTCTTCAGCAAAAAATGCGTCGAGGTGCCGCGCACGCCGTCCATGGGCGACAACTTGGAGGCCACAAAATTCGAAACCGTATGGATCGTTTCTCCCTCCACCACAACAAGGAGATCGTACGTCCCGGAGACCAGATAACAGCTGGTCACCTCGGGAAAGCTGTAAATCCGCTCGGCGACGGTGTCAAATCCGACATCCTTTTGTGGGACAACGCTGACCTCGATTAAAGCGCGAACCCAGGACGTTTCACCGCGGGCCTTGTCAGGATCGAGCACGGCCTTGTACTTGATGATCGTGCCGTCGTCTTCATACTTTTTAATCGCCTTTTTGACATCCGCCACTTTTTTGCCGGTCATCCTGGCGATCTCGTCCGGGCTGACCCGGGCGTCATTAGCCAAAATCTCTAAAATATCGTCCATACCTGATCCTTTCGTTTGCAAAATGCTCCTCCTCAATCAATGTCAATGTCCAGGAACGGGACATTTATGGCGACGCCTTTGGGAGCTTCTGAATCCGGTTCGTCAGATCGGCGATCGTGTTGCGCAGCTCCTGATTCTCTGCGTCGAGACGCATGATCTGATTCATCAGTTCCCGTTTCCTCGCCAGCACAGAGTTGGATTCCACCGCCGATTTGTTAAGCGATTCCAGTTGACTCGAAAGATTGGCGACCTCAACCTCCAAACGCTGCTTCTCCTGAATCAAATCCGGAGGGACGCGCAGGGCGGGATCGATGCGCTTTTTCAATTCTTGTCTCTTGCGTTCGTTCTCAAGGCGTTTTGTTTCAGTCTGCCTGCGCAAACGGGCAACCTTATCTTCGAGTTCGCGGTTCTGTGTTTTGCCCTCCTCAATGCCTTTGACCAAAGACTGCTGTTCTTGAGTCAATTCGGCAATGGTTTGCGATAATTGTTCGTCTTCCTTCTGAAATTTTGTCAACTGCTCCTGCAACTCCTGCACAGCGGCGGCCTCCCCCCGCAGGGCCTCCTCCTGCTTGGCCTCATCAATCTTGACATCCATTGCGGCCTCTTGTTTCTGATTTTCCAGACTGGCCGCCTGCACGTCCCAGAGCTTATTCTTTTCCTCGACGTCGGCGAGCTTGCGCTGCAAATCCTCGTTTTCCGACTGGATGGCCTTCACCTCGTCGTCAAGGACGGTCACCTGATCTTTCAAAGAAGAATCCTTTTTGCTCTGTTCCTCGTGAACAACCTTAAAACTTTTATTTTCGCTCTCCTGCTTTTCAACGTCCTTTTTCAGCGTCTCCAGGGAATCTTTCATCCCCGAAAGCTTCTGCCGCAAAAACTCGTATTCGGCATTGAGCTTTTCGTTCTCCTCCAGCAGGGCCTTGGTCTCGGCCTTGATCTCGCCGACCATCGTTTTCCAGGACTCGCCGTCCATGGCCTTAGCCTCGGCAGGAGACACCGCCTTAAGATCGGAGCCCTCGGCCCCGGCGCTGAGGGCGGAAGATAAAACCAGCATCACAGCAAACAAAAGTCCTGTTTGCCCCTGCCTGCCGGCAAACAGACGGCGGAGAAATAAGACAATAGCCGAAGTTCTTGTCGCTTTCATCATAAGCCCCCTCTTTGTCCACATCGGGCTGTTAAAAAATTTTTTTTATTATAACAGAAATCATTTGCGCTTCCGCGTTAATTTTTGATAATCATGCAACAGCTTTTCGGTGACGGGTCCGGCTTGTCCGTCGCTGATCGGCTGGCCGTTGAGCTTAACCAGGGGCATCACGCCCAAAAAAGAATTTGTGAAAAACGCCTCATCTGCCCCCAGGACATGGTGGAGCCCTACCCGCGAAGATCTCACGCGTAAGGCCGACGATCTGGCCAATTTCAAAACAACCTCCCGCGTAACGCCTTTCAAACACCGGATCGCCAGGGCCGGCGTCAAAAGGGTCCCCCCTTTAACAAAAAAAATGTTCGCGCGGCTCCCTTCAACCACGACACCCTCACGGTTCAGCAAAACCGCCTCGTCACACCCCCGGCTTTGGGCATACGCATAGGCCTCTAAATAAAAGCGATACTCAATCGATTTGACGTCGCCGCCAAAGCTGCTGATCTTCAGGGGCCGCGGATAAACGCAGGCCGTGAATCCTTTTTGATACGCGGCCGTCGGCAGCGGTGACGGGATGAGGCTGATCCGCATCCGATTCTTTTCCCTCCACACCGTCAACCGCATCCGGCCTTCCTCAAACCGGTTTTCACGCAGCAGGACGACGATCCAATCGTCCATCTCCTTTTCAGGATAAGGACAAACCAGGCCAAACTGGCGCAACCCTTTCCTGAGCCTCCGCAAATGCTCCCCGAGAAAAAAAATTCGGCCCCGCGAAACCCGCATGGTCTCAAAGACACCTCTCCCCCGCAGATACCCAGGACTCAGCCGCCGGAGCAAATCCTCATCTGCCGGAAAGGTCTCTCCATCTAGAAAAATACTACATCCCATAACATCACCTATCATAGTGACTTGCCGAGCGGCAGACAGAGCGGAAGTCAGCGGCTTGTCAAAAATTTTACGGTTGCGTTTAGCCCGCATTGTTTGACGAGCAGCAGCGAGGAGTTATGCGGGCTGTAACCGAAAAATTTTTGACGCTTAAGCCGGCTCTGGAGCCCTGTCTGCCGCTCGGCAGGTCACGCACTCCCGCATCGCCCTGGCCTTGACCAGCGTTTCCTCATACTCCCGACGGGGCACGGAGTCCGCCACGATGCCGCTTCCGACGTGAAAATAAATTTTCTCACGCCGCGCCAAAAGAGTCCGGATCAAAACATTGAACTCCATATCGCCGCTAAAATTCATATATCCCATCGCGCCCGTATAAATCCCGCGGGGATCCGGCTCCAGCTCGTCGATAATCCGCATGGCCCTGATCTTCGGGCACCCCGTTACCGAACCGCCGGGAAAACAGGCCCGCAAAACATCAAAACAGTCTTTATCGGCCTGCAATCGTCCGGCAATCGTGGCCGTCGCCTGAAAAACCGTCCGGTATTTTTCCAGGGTCCTCATGGCCCGCACCTTGACGGAGCCATACCGGCAGACCCGCCCCAAATCATTTCGCTCCAGATCCGCGATCATCAGGAGTTCAGCCTTTTCCTTCGGACTGTTCGCCAGTTCCCGCCGCCTTTTTGCGTCCTCCGCTTTGCTCTTGCCGCGAGGGCGCGTGCCTTTCATCGGCCGCGTCTCGACATGATCGCCCCGGACGCGCAAAAATAATTCCGGCGAACTGCTGACAATCTGAAAATCCCCGCCGTCAAAATAACCGCCGGAAGAGGAA
>CAYHZK010000150.1:0-6110 GCA_964361085.1 uncultured Planctomycetales bacterium | reverse complement strand
CGACCATGAATGATTTTCCCGAAAAAGCGTCGCGGCCTTTCGACGCCAAGCGGAACGGATTTGTCATCTCCGAGGGAGCCGGGATCCTGATCCTGGAAGAATTGGAGCATGCGAAAAAACGCGGCGCGCGGATTTATTGCGAAGTCGCAGGGTTCGGCACGACCAACAACGCTTATCACATGACCGATCTGCCGCCGGATGGCGACGCGATGAGCGACTGCATCAAGCTGGCCCTCGAAGACGCCCGCGTTACCCCGGGTGACATCGATTACATCAACGCCCACGGTTCCTCGACGCGGCAAAACGATGTTTTCGAAACCAGCGCCTACAAGATGGCGTTGGGAGACGCGGCCTATAAGATTCCGATCAGTTCTCTAAAGTCGATGATCGGCCATCCCCTGGCCGGCGCCAACGGCCTGGAGCTTGCGGTCGGTTGTATGATTTTTGAAAGAGACATCTTGCCGCCGACGATCAATCAGGAATTTAAAGACCCGCAATGCGATCTTGATTATATCCCGAACATCGCGCGCGAAAAAAAAGTTAACTGTATGCTTAAGACCAGCAGCGGTTTTTCGGGGATCCATTCCGCGATGGTCTTAAGGAGGTTCGAACGATGAAACCAATCGCCATTACAGGTTTGGGAGTCGTCAGTCCGAGCGGGATTGATAAACGCGCCTTTTGGGCCAACATCAAGGCGGGGCGGTCCGTCGTCAAAAGGATCGACCGCTTTGACGCCTCAAAATATCCGTCGCACATCGCAGGGCAGGTGCATGAGCTCGACGCGTACAGCAACGTGTCCTCGCGGCTTTTGAAAAAGATCGACCTTTTCTCCCACATGGCGCTGGTCGCCTCGGAGCTGGCCATTGAAGACGCCCGTCTGGATTTGTCAAAGGAAAATTTGAAACGCGCCGGGATTTTTATGGGCAACGCGATCGGCGGCTGGCTCTATGCCGAGACGGAGCTCCGTGATCTTTACATGGAAGGGCGGGAGGGCGTCAGCCCCTTTATGGCCTCGGCGTGGTTCCCGGCGGCGCCTCAGGGGCAGATCTCAATTCATTATCAGATCAAAGGATTTAGCAAAACGTTCGTCGCCGACCGGGCCAGTTCGCTCATGGCCATCGGCTACGCCGCGAAAAATTTGATCCGCGGTAAAAACGATTTTATCCTCGCCGGAGGGATGGAGGCGCCCGTCACGCCGTACGCGCTTCTCTGCTGCAACACGTCCGGCTGCCTTTCAAAAAACAACGACGAGGCCGAAACCGCGTACCGTCCTTTTGACAAACGGCGCGACGGATTCGCCATTGCCGAAGGGGCGGGTATTGTGATCTTAGAGCCGCAAGAACGCGTCAAGGCCCGCGGTGTCCCTGTCTACGCGAATATCACCGGATTTGGAACGACGACCGACGGGGCCGACCGCATCGAGCCTGCCTCCGACGGTGTTGAACTGGCCAATGCCATCCGTATGGCCCTTGAAGACGCCGGGTTGCAGCCTAAGGACATCGACTACATCTGCGCGGACGGCGCTGCCGGCCGGTTGAGCGACATTTCCGAAACCCGGGCGATCAAACTGGCCTTTGACGGGTATGCGAAAAAAATTCCGGTCAGCGTTCCGAAAGCCATTTTCGGCAACATGCTCGGGGCCTGCGGGGCGCTGGATGTGATCACAACCGTGCTTGCGATGGAGCATAATATCATTCCCCCGACGATCAATTACAAAACGCCCGACCCGGACTGCGACCTGGATTATTGTCCGAACCACGCGCGGGAAAAGAATATCAAAAATGCCCTGGTCATCAACCGCGGCCGGGGCGGGATCAATTGCGTGTTGGTATTGCAAAAACCATAAAGTGACTTCGTGAAGCGTAACGCGCATGTCCTTTTTCGCTTCACGCTTCACGAACAACGCTTCACGCATCATAATCAGGAGGACTATAACGTGAACGTCGAAGAACAAGTCAAAGGCATTTTTAAAAAAGTTCTGGATATCAGCCCGGAGGAGATCGAGCCCAACGAAAAACTGGACAAATCGTTAGGGATTGATTCCACCGAATTGGTCGAGATTTCCGTGGGGATCAAAAAAGAGCTGGGCATTCCGCTTGCCGACAATGAGTTGAAAAAGTCCCAGACTTTTAACGAGATCGTCGCCATTTTGAAGTCCAAGACATCAGGGAAATCCAGCGGCGGTTGCGGGTGCGGACACAGTCATTAAAGAACGGGCGAGCCCATGCACATCATTGATCTCAGCCTTCCCATCGATGACACCCTTGTCGAAACCCACGACGCGAAAATCGACCGGATTACGCATAAAGAGGGCGTCGAGCATTTCAACTGGGTCGTCATGAGCAAGCAGCCCGGCGGTCAGGAGCGGTTTGCGAAAGGCGAGCGGGTCGCGACCGCCGACGAAATCCCGGACGGCGAAATGCTTTCGCTCGAAGTCGTCCACTCGTCGGTGCACATGGGCAGCCACGTGGACGCGCCGTTTCATTACGGCAGCCAGTGTGAAGGCCGGCCGGCCAGGCAGATCATGGACGTTCCGCTCGAGTGGTGTTACGGACCCGGCGTTGTCCTGGATTTTACGCATCTTAAATTTCCCGACGCGATCACAAAAGATCACGTTGTTGCTGCGCTCAAAAAAATCGACTATCAACTTAAGCCGATGGATATCGTGCTTCTTTACACCGGCGGGGACAAATTGTTGGGCACTGATGATTACGTCAATAAATATGTGGGACTCGTCCCGGATGCTGTGGAATACCTGCTTGATTGCGGCGTCAAGATGATGGGCGTCGACACCATCGGGCTTGATCGGCCGTGCTTTTTGATGTTCAAGGAATTCTTGACCACAAAAGACAAAAGCAAAATTTGGCCCTGTCATTTTTTAGGCCGCCGTCGGGAATATTGCCATATGGAGCGGTTGGGTAATCTGGGCGCTATCCCAAAACCCTATGGATTTACCGTCTCCTGCCTGCCAGTGAAAGTGAGAAACGCCGGCGCGGGCTGGGCGCGGGTGGTGGCGATTGTCCCATGACGCAGGAGACGATGACACACGAGGATGATTTTGCCGGCAAGGAAATTTACGAATTCAAATTCCCGGACGAACTTTACGGTGTCATAATCGACGGGATTGACGTGACGATTCTCAGTCTCGACTCTATCCGTCTGATTGAGGCCTACGCGAAGCAGGGGGGAGATTTGAGCGATGTCCAGTGGCAAGTCCTTCGTCAATGTCGTGCCGAGGTACAAGCCATCATTCCAAAGCTCGATGGCCTGGCACAAAAATATTTTCAACGCATCTGTGGAAGTATTCAGGATGTCATGAAAAGGAGTCAGTCTGAAACATGAAAAGTAAAGTAGCCCACCCGTTCGTAGGTTTCGTATTCTGGACATTCGTCTTGATTCTCTTTTTTTGTTTTATTTCGTCAAATGACTTCACGGATTGGTTGTTAATAAAGATTGGGAAGTTCGGCGATTGGTTACCGCGCCATTCGATTATTGAAAATCGAACAGAATGAGGCATTAAAAAGGAGCTGCCCATGGGACATACACGCAATTCGATCATCATCAACGCGCCGTACGATTTGGTCTTTGACGTTTCCAACAGGATCGAGCGCTGGACGGAGTTGTTTGGCGATGAGTATGTGAAGGCGGATGTTCTCGAGCGCAAGGGCAATGAAATCACGTTTCGCCTGCATGACAAGGATGGCAAAAATTGGGTTTCAAAGCGTTGGCTGTTCAAAGAACATAAGCTGGCCTATGCCTCGCGTCACGAGCCGATGTTTCCGTTTCGATACATGAAGATCATCTGGCTTTACAATGAAACGCCCGATGGTGTTGAGATGATCTGGATGCAGGATTTTGCCATGGATCCGGGGTTCACCAAGTTTACCGAGCAGCAGATTGAGGGTTTTATCAACGAACACTCGCAGCACAATATGAAAATTTTCAAAAAGGTCATTGAGCAGGAAGTGGTTGCCGCCCCTGCCAAAAAATAAATTTGAAAGAGGCGTCCCATCAGTCCCCGAAAGATCATTTTTCTTCTTTTTTGTCTGGCCAACATCACCGTTTCTTTCAATTTTGCCGCGCTGGCTGCTGTCGTGCCGGTCATGAGTCATGATCTCATGGCGTCGGAAATGGTGGTTTCGCAGGTCTCGGCGTACTACATGATCCCCTATGGCCTCGGGGCTTTGCTGTACGCGCCGTTGTCGCGATGGTTCAGTTTTAAAGCCATCCTTGCGACGGCCATGGTGGCGTACGCGGTTTTGAATTTTTTGTGCGCGGGTGTCGCTTCGATCCCGCTCATCCTGCTGGCGCGGGCGGTGATGGGGTTGGCGGCGGCGTGCGTGATCCCGCTGTGCCTGATCTCCATCGGGACTGTTTTTGAGCGCGAAACTCGCGGTCGGCTCGTCGGACTTTTTTTTAGCACCAGTTTTATGGCCTCGGTCGCCGGGCTCGCGGTGAGCGGAATCTTTCACTGGCGCTGGCTGTTCGTCCTTCCCGCGATTTTGGCCCTTATGACCGCTGCGCTGATGCTTATTTTTGCGGACGGGATGCTTGAGCAAAAGCAGATGGGAACCGTTGATTATTTCAACGTCTGGCGACAGGGCGATATCAGGAATATTTTGATCTTTATCTTTGCCATCAGCTTTCTCTATCACGGTGTCCACAAATGGCTCGGCGTCTATCTGCATCAGCAGTACCATCTGGGCCAGTTCATGATCAGCGCGTATTTTATTCTGATTGCCTTGAGCGGGGCCGTGGGGCAGAATATCGGCGGCTATGTGACGGACCATAAGGGACGGTTCGCGGCCTGTTATCTGGGTGTCCTGATTTTGGCGGTTTCGACGATGTTTTTGTTGGGCACGTATCCGTCGTTTATCCTGGCGTTGATTTTGGCGGCGTTTTCAATGGGGTGGACGATCGGGCACAATGGTGTCTCGACGGTGCTGACGGATTTCTCGGAGGAAAGCCGCTCCGAGATCGCGAGCCTGAATTCGTCGGTGCGGTTTGTCAGCGGGGGGCTGGGTTTTTTTGTCGGCGGGCCGTTTGTCGAGCGGAATTTTGGGCTGACGTTTTTTAGCTTCGGTCTGTTGATGTTTTTGTCATCGTTATTTTTAAAAAAGATCATTCCACAGGAGGGGAAGAATGCCTGACTTGAAAGGAAAGAATGCCATCATCACCGGCGCCAGCAAGGGGATTGGAAAGGCGGTCGCCATGCGGCTGGCCGAGAACGGGATCAACGTGGCCCTGGCGGCCCGCACCAAGGCGACGCTCGACGAGACGGTCGCGGAGGTCAAAAAGAAAACCGGTGTCAAGGTCATCGGGATTCCTACGGATGTCGCCAAACTTTCTGACCTGGAAAATTTGGTGAGCACGACGATGAAGGAGCTCGGCCCCATCGATATTGTCGTCAATAACGCCGGTGTGTCGAGTCAATATCCTTTCGAAAAGCAACCCATCGAGGAGTTCGAAAAGCTCGTTTATACCAATTACCTCGGATACGTGCGTCTCATCAGGCTTGTGATCAACCACATGATCGAACGAAAGCAGGGTGCTATCATTAACATGGTTTCCGGTTCAACCCTCGTCGATCCGATCCCGCGCACGTTTTTGGCCTATAGTTCTTTGAAGGTGGGGTTGCGGGCGTTTTTAAAAGGGTTGTTTTGGGAGATGCGCGACCACGGGATTAAGGTCACGTCGATCTTGCCCGGGGTCGTGGACAGCGATCTGACCGATCACCTCAAGGATATCACCAAAGAACAAAAAGACCGGCTCATGTCGCCTCAGGCCGTGGCTGACATGATTATGTTCGCCCTTTCGGTGCCTGCCAATGCCTGCCCGTTAGAGCTGGCGGTCATCAATCAACAGACTCCATGGACAAAACCGGTTATCGATTATGCCCAAAAACAGGCTAAGTAATTTACTAATATAAGAGTAGAAATATATATATATATATAATACCCCTTGACGGCTAAAATGAGGCCGTAAGGGAGGGGGGTATGGATAAAACCGTATGCGTGTTCCCGAAAAATAAATTTCAGGAAGTCCGGGTCGGTATTCGGGAATATAAGGGTAATGACCTGATCGACATCCGCACATGGACCATGACCCAG
>CAYHZK010000149.1:0-6128 GCA_964361085.1 uncultured Planctomycetales bacterium | reverse complement strand
CCTTGCCATGAATTCTTTAGGGTTGAAGCTGTTGCAGCGCCTCCGCGACGAAGCTCACCGCTTCGCGCTGGCGTATCATCGAAAATTGAGGGGTAAGAATGTGTTTGTAAAAATGCTCATTATATTTCTTGTCTTTTGTTTAACACAACCATTGTCCGCCGATCCTGTGCTTTTGACCGATGAGCCTCAGGCTATCTTTGCTAGGCATAAAAAGAATGTTCTCCAAATTCGTGTGATCGACCTCAGTTCCGGAAAAAAATCGACCACCGGCTCGGGATTTGTATTCACAAAAGAGGGTCATGTGGCTACAAATTATCATGTGGTTTCCGATGCGATGCATAAACCCGATCAATATCGAGTTGAGTTTATTCGTGACGACGGCCAGATGGGCCCTCTTGAATTAGTCGATGTGGATGTCATTCACGACCTGGCGATTTTAAAGAGGCAATCCGGGCATGAATCCAATTTGGAATTGGGTCAGTCGGATTTATCCAAAGGAGCGCGGATTTTTTCGGTGGGGAACCCGCATGATTTGGGGATGACCATTATCGAGGGGACTTATAACGGGCTTATGGAAAAAACGCTCTATCCTAAGATTTTGTTTTCGGGGTCCTTGAATCCGGGGATGAGCGGCGGCCCAACCTTAGACCACGAAAGTCAGGTCATCGGTATCAATGTTGCGACCCTCGGCAATGAAATCAGTTTTCTTGTTCCTGTGGAGTATCTTAAAACCCTCTATGTTCATGCCGTGGCCCAGCCGACCTCCTCTTTAGCCCAGAAGAATAAATATATTGAGGAACAATTGGTGAAGATCCAAGACGATTTTTTCCCTTCCCTTTTGACGGGTGCGTGGAATACTGTGCCGTTCGGAGAGGCCATGGTCCCGGCGGAGATCTCGCATCTTTTTAAATGTTGGGGGCAGACGAAGGACGAAGACAATATGCTTTATACCGATTCAACCCTTTTTTGCGACATGGATGATGATATTTACATTTCTTCGGACCTGCATTCCGGAAGAATCAACTTTAAGTTGGATTGGGTTAAAAACCGGGCGATGGATTCTATCCGTTTTTACAATCTCGTAGAAACGTTGTGGGAGGCCCACGAATTCTCAAATGCGGAAACCAATGAAGAAGTGACTAATTTTGAATGTCATGCCGATTTTATTGATATTGACGGCAGGGCTTGGAAGTCTGTTTTTTGTTCCCGCCAGTATAAAAAATATCCTAAACTTTACGATGTTGGTTTTTATATGGCGTCTTTAAGTGAAAAGGATAAGGCGCTGTTAGTGCAGATGAGGATTTTGGGGGTCACGAGGGAAAAGGCCCTGGCTTTTGTCGAAAAATTCATCAAGGAAATAAAATGGCGAAGGTGATCGTCGAAATTTCTGGGCATGGGCCAGCGCCGCAGGCCTATAAAAGCTTTGATTCTTTCCCGGTGCGAATCGGACGGGGATATCGCAATGATTTGATCCTTTATGATCGCTATGTTTGTTCAGATCATCTGATGATTTTTGATGGAGAGGATGGGTGGGTTTTAGAAGACGTGAGCGAACACAACGGTGTTCTGGTTAAAGGCCGGCAATCTTTAATGAAACGGATTTCTATCAAATCAGGCGATGAGGTGGTGATCGGTCAGACTCGCTTGCGGTTTGTTTCGCCGGACCATCGAGTCTTGCCGGCGTTTCAGCTGACAAAAACGGATCGCCTGATTAGAAGACCACTGCTGGCCGTTACGCTGACATTGGCGATCATGGGAATTGAAATTTTTGACCAGTACAGTAAAAGCAGTGAAACCATTGATTTCAGTAAGTACCTATTCCGGATCTTGATGCTGCCGGTCATGGTCGTTTTTTGGTCCAGCCTCTGGACATTCATCGGTCAGCTTCTCCGTCATAAGCAGCAATTCATCGCTCAATATAATGTCACGGCTTCCGTTGTCATTTTGAGTTATCTTTCATCACAATTGAGCAATTATGCGGGATATTTTTTTGGCAGTAATCTTGTGGAGCAGATGGTGGGTGCGATGTTGGGTGTTATCCAGGGTGTTTTTATATTATTGGGGAATTTGACTTTCGCCACCCGCTTGAGTATGAAAAAGAAGGTGATTTCAGCGGTTGTTATCGCCGTGGTCATCCAGCTTATATATATTTTTTCTTTTCTCACCATGGAAGACGATTTTCATCAAGTTGGGGATTTTTGCGGTTGTCTGAAGCCGCCGTATCTTAATTTTGACTATAAAACCTCCCCGGAACAATTCTTAAAAGACAGTGAGAAAATCTTTCCCCGCCTGGAAAAGCAGTTGAAAAAATCCTCGAAAAGTTTGCTGGGAAGATAAAAAACCTTATTATTGGGTACTCAAATATGAAAAAAAATCTATCGCTCACAGAATTTGAATGGAAGGTCCTTAAGACCGCGTTGACGATCCCTCTGGGGGAAACCCGGAGTTATCAGTGGGTCGCCAACGCAATCGGGAGCCCTAAGGCGGTGCGCGCCGTTGGGCAGGCGTTGCGGAAAAATCCTTATCCGCTGATGATCCCCTGTCACCGCGTGATCCGTTCCGACGGCAGCCCCGGCGGCTACGCGGGGAAGATGGACGGCAAAAAGATGCGGCTTTTGGAGCGGGAGCAGGAAATATTAAAACAGTTGCGGCGGCGATCATCTTTGAAATAGTTTGAAATAGTTGTTCCCCGGGACGCGATTCAGCAGTAGAATACTGCCCCATATGAATCTCAGCGAACTCTTTAGAATCATGATCGAACGGGAGGCCTCCGATCTTTTTATCAGCTCGGATACGGTTCCGCGCGCGCGCATCAACGGCATTGTTCAGTCGATCAGCGGGGAGAATATCCCCAAGGAGGAAATGCTCCGTGTCGCGGAGCATCTCCTGGGCACCGAGCAGCGCAAAAAGCAATTCGCCGCCAATTTCGACATCGATTTCATTTATCAAGAGCCGAATATCGGACGATTTCGCATCAATATCTCCCGGGAACGGGATTGTCCCGCCGTCGTAGCGCGGCACATCCATACCAAGGTGAAGTCTTTTGAAGAGCTGAATCTGCCGGCGGAGCTGCTGTACAAATTTTGCGAGGAGCCTTCAGGCCTTCTGATCCTGTCCGGCCCGGCGGGGAGCGGAAAATCGACCGCCATCGCCAGCATGATCGAGGCCATCAATCAGAGGAGCGAAAAACACATTGTGACGGTTGAGGACCCGATCGAGTTTTTGTTTGAAGACAAAAAGTGCGTTATCAACCAGCGGGAGCTGGGGACCGATGTCTACTCTTACGTGGCGGCCCTGCGTCATGTGACACAGCAGAGCGCCGATATCATCTATATCGGAAATATCCGCGATGAAGAGACCATGCATGCGGCGATCAACGCGACAGAGCTGGGGACGTTTGTCGTGACAACCTTTCACACCATTAACGCGGTGCAGGCCATCACCCGTATTGTCAATTTTTTCCCGCCCTACCTCCATGATGAAATCCGGATGCAGCTTTCGGTCATTTTAAAAGGTGTCATCTCGCTGAGGCTCCTGCCGCGGCTTGACCGCGCGGGCCGCATCCCCGCTTATGAAACAATGGTCGTAACACCCACCATTGCCCGTCTGATCCGTGAAAACAAGATCAATCAGATCCAGAATTTCATCGATGAAGGCGACCTGTTCGGCATGCAATCGTTCAAAAAATCCCTCGTTGGGCTAGTCAGGGGCGGTGTTGTCGCCGAAGAGGAAGCCCGCCGCGTTGCCGACAGCCGAGATGAATTCAATCTGGAGCTCAAGGGACTCAAGCGATATCAGAAGTAAGGCCCCGGTCCAGTTGTTTTCCCTCCTCCTTGTGTTATAATATCCCGACTTTTACGGCCATTCACGGCAGAAATGAGAATTCGCGATCATGCTAGCTGATATTCAGCGCAAAATAGTTGGGTTACGGGAAAAACTGGAAGAACTCCGGGGGTTTCTTTGACCTGTCTCAAAAGACCGAGACCATAAAATCCATTCAGGACAAAATGGCCCAGGCGGATTTCTGGAACGATGTCGCCGCCGCCAACAAATTACTGGCTGATCTGAAATATTGCAAATCCTGTGTTGACCCTTACGAAAAGAACGTCAAAAAGCTCAACGATTTAAAAGAATTGGGTGAGCTGGCCGCGGATGACGAGGATCTGTTGAGCCAGATTGACAAAGAGTTGTCGGGGTTGGAGCACGATGTGCGCGTCCTGGAAACCAAGGCGTTTCTCTCCGGGCCGTTTGACCGCAACACGGTGATTCTGAGCATCAACGCCGGCGCCGGCGGGACCGAGTCGTGCGATTGGGCGAATATGCTGCTGCGGATGTATACCCGCTGGGCCGAGGAAAAGAGTTTTGGCGTTAAGGTGATCGATATCCTCGCCGGGGAAGAGGCCGGGATTAAGAATGCGACCATCCGTATTGAAGGCGAAATGGCTTACGGGCTTTTGAAGGGAGAGAAGGGCGTGCACCGTTTGGTGAGGATTTCGCCGTTTGACGCCAACAAACGCCGCCATACTTCGTTTGCGTCGGTTGACGTGATCCCGGAGATCGAGGATGACATCGAGATTGAGATCCGGCCGGAAGATCTGCGCATCGATATTTTTCGTTCCTCCGGACCGGGCGGCCAGAGTGTCAACACAACCGATTCCGCGGTCCGCATGACGCATCTGGCGACGGGTATTGTCGTGGCCTGCCAGAACGAACGTTCGCAGCTGCAAAACCGGCAGATGGCCATGAAGATCCTGCGCGCCCGGATTTACGAGCGTAAACTCAAAGAGCAGGAAGAGCGCATGGCCAAGGAATACGGCACCAAGCAAAAGATCGAATGGGGCAGCCAGATCCGTTCCTACGTCATGCATCCCTATTCGATGGTCAAAGATCACCGCACGGATGTTGAAACCGGCAATGTTCAAAAAGTTATGGACGGGGATTTGGAGATGTTTACGGAAGCCTATTTGCGAATAAAACCGGAATAGAAGATGAGGGATTCATGTTCGATTTTTTCATAATCAGAAAGTTTTTTATTAAGTCGGCGCAGAAAACGATCGACCGGCTGGATCCTAAGGTCGCGGTTTATCTGCCTAAAGATCTGCCCCTGCCGTCGGTTGGGGTTGTCAAAACGATGGCTGTCACCGCCTCCCGGATCAACGCCCTCGAGCCGCAGATACTCAGCCTTTCCGATGCAGACCTCAAGGCCAAAGCGCAGGAATTTAGGCGGCGGTATCAGGAGGCTATTAAAGAGAAACTCCAGACCGTCCGTGAGGCCGAAGAGATTTTTGATAAAGCCTATGAATCACAGGAACGCACCGACGCGGAAAACCGTCTCGTCGAGATCAAGGAAGAATTGAAGAAGGCCAAACGGGCGGCCCTCGACGCGATCCTTCCCGAGGCCTTTGCCGTGGTGCGCGAGGCGTCCCGCCGGGTGATCGGGCTGCGGCATTACGATATTCAGCTCATCGGCGGCATGGTCCTTCACGGCGGGAATATCGCCGAGATGTCAACCGGGGAGGGGAAAACCTTAGTCTGTACCTTGCCCGCGTATCTGAATGCCCTGACCGGCGAGGGCGTTCATGTCGTGACGGTCAACGATTATCTGGCGCGCCGCGACCGCGAATGGATGGGGCCGATCTATGAGTCGCTGGGATTGACCGTCGGCGTCATTCTGCACGACATGAGCCATCAGGCGCGGCAGGAGGCCTATGGCTGCGACATCACCTACGGCACGAACAACGAGTTTGGTTTTGACTACCTGCGCGACAATATGGTCGGCTCCAAGGAGGAAATGGTGCAGCGCGGGCACTATTACGCCATCGTCGATGAGGTGGACAGTATCCTGGTCGACGAGGCCAGGACTCCGCTCATCATCTCCGGCCCGGCTGAGGAATCGACGGACAAATATTACAAGGCCAACGGGATTGCCGGCCGGCTTAAAGGGCGCCGCACGACGGACGCCGAAGAGAGCGACGCTAAGTTCCGCGACGAGGATTTGTCGGTCGGTTTTGACTACATCGCCAACGAAAAATCGCGTTCGGTCGCGTTGACGGAATCCGGCGAAGAAAAGGCCGCCCAGATGTTCGGGGTTGCCAATATTCATGACATGGACACCATCGAATACCGCC
>CAYHZK010000148.1:0-6159 GCA_964361085.1 uncultured Planctomycetales bacterium | reverse complement strand
TGGCGGACCATCCGCCTGCGGGATATCGCCGACATTGAAGAAGGGCTGGCCGATGTCCGGCGGATTTCGCGCGTCAACGGCGAACCGTCGATCGGGTTTGGGATCCGCAAGCAGCGGGGTGCCAACGCGGTCGAGGTCGCCCGTCATGCGAAACGAAAGATGGAAGAGGTCCGGCCCCATCTGCCGGAAGGCATGAAGATCGCCGTCAATTTCGACACCACGAAATTTATCGAAGACAACGTCCATGAGTTGATTGTCACGCTGATCCTGGCGGTCCTTTTCACCTCCGTTGTCTGCTGGTTGTTTCTCGGGTCTCTCAGCTCGACCCTCAATGTGTTTTTCGCCATCCCCACGGCCTTAGGGGGGACGCTGACGGTCGTTTATTTTTTGGGGTTCACGCTCAACACCATCACCCTGATGGCGGTTTCTCTTGTCATCGGGATTGTTGTCGACGACGCCATTGTTGTCCTGGAAAATATCGTCCGTCGCCGAGAACAGGGGGAGTCCCGGATCGAGGCCGCCATTTTTGGGGCCCGCGAGATCACGTTTTCCGTGATCGTCATCTCCAGCGCGGTCATCGCGATTTTTCTCCCCGTCGCTTTCATGAAAGGGATCATCGGAAAGTTTTTTTATGAGTTTGGGATCACGACATCCATTGCCGTCGCTTTTTCGCTTCTGGAGGCGATCACCCTGGCCCCCATGCGCTGCAGCCAATTTTTGGAAGTGGGACACAGTTCAATGGTGGGGCGGGCTATGCATTCGTTCCTGCATCATTTGAGCGACGGGTATCGCCGGACTTTGTCATGGGCCCTCAATCACCGGTGGAAAGTCATCGTTGTGGCGGTTGTCTTTTTTATTGTGTCCCTGTCTCTGGGAGGAAAGCTCCGCCGGGAGATGACCCCGAGCCTGGATCAGGGGACGTTGACTGTCCGTTTTCAGACGCCGCCGGGTTCGTCGTTGCTTTTTACCGACGAGGTTTTTCGCAAGGCCGAGGCGTTCCTGACGCAGCGTCCGGAACTGCAACGATACTTTGGAATCATCGGTGGATTTGGGGGAGGGGAGGTCAATACGGGCAATATTTTTATCACGATGAAAGATCGCGAACAACGCCCCCGCGCCCCCGGGACCAGCCGGCCGGTCACGCAGCAGGAGTTTTCGTCGGTCGTCCGGGGGGCGCTCAATAAAATCCCGGGGATGAGCCGTGTCGCGATTCAGGACCGATCGCAGACGATCTCGGTGGGAAGCGGCCGCGGGTACCCCATCGAACTGTCCGTCCAGGGACCGGATTGGGAAAAACTGGGGGAGTATGCCGAGACGATCCGCGAACGTTTGACCCAAACCGGGTTAGCCGTCGACGCGGACACGACGTACCGGGTTGGGGTCCCCGAAGTCAGGATCATTCCCGACAGGGAGAAGGCCGCCGCGAGGGGGGTGACCGTGGCCGCGATCACGCGCACCATCAACGCCACAATCGGGGAGTCCGCGTGGGAAAATACACCAAAGGCAGCCGCCGGTACGATATCCGCGTGAGCCTCAGGGATGAGCATCGTAAGGACCCGGCTGATGTCTCAAAGCTGTGGGTCAGAAATATGCGCGGCGAACTCGTCCTGCTTTCTAACGTGACGCGCATTCTGGAAAAGCCCACGTTGCTTTCGATTCAGCGTGAAAACCGCGAACGGGCGGTGACAGTCTCCGCCAATGTCGCGCCTGGAAAATCCCAGGCCGGCGCCATTCAGGCGGCGCTTCAGATCGCCGGGGACATCCTGCCCGAAGGTTACCAGGCGATCCCGACGGGTAACGCGCAGCAGTTTCAGGAGGCGTTCCGTGAGCTGGGGCTGGCATTTTTTCTCGGTATCGCCATTGCTTATATGATTCTGGGCGCCCAGTTCAACAGTTTTATTCATCCCTTCACGATCCTCCTGGCCCTTCCGTTCAGTTTATCGGGGGCCCTGGCCGCGCTCTGGCTCACCCATCATTCCCTGAACATGATGAGTGTTATCGGGATCCTGCTTCTGATGGGCATCGTCAAAAAGAACTCGATCCTTCTCGTTGATTTCACGAATGCCCGGCGCGCGAAAGGTCTTAGTCCCCATGACGCGCTGCTGGAGGCGTGTCCGATACGACTGCGGCCGATTCTGATGACGTCGCTGGCCATCATCGCCGGCGCTCTTCCGACGGCCCTGACGCTGGGGCCGGGGGCCGAGCTGCGGGCGCCGATGGGAATTGTGGTGATTGGGGGAACGCTTGTCTCGACCTTGCTGACACTTTTTGTCGTTCCCTGCGCTTACAGTCTGCTGTCTCGGCTTGAATCCCGGCATCAGGAGGCGCGGGATGCTGAGGTCAGAAAGGCGTTAGAGAGCAATATCTGAGAAAGGAAAAACGATGTTGAAGCAATTCACGATTCTTTTCATCGCGTCGATCACCCTGTCTGTTCTTTCCGCAGTCTTGTCAGGTTTCAACCCTGCCAGTCCGGAAGGCCTGGGGTTCATCACCGGCGGCGCCCTGGGACCGGTCGTGGCCGCTGTGATCCAGGCCTCGATCCCGGCGGGGATCTATTGGCTTTTCAAAAGAAAAAGAATGCCGGGGTTCATGATCGTCATCTGGGCGATCTGGGGCATCATCGTTCTGCTCGGGATCCTGGGGAATTTCTTGTCGCGGCGCGGCTCTTTCTGACGGCCCAGGCGATCTATCCGCGGTAGAATCTATTTGCAAATTTTCAAGAAGAATCAGTCCAGGGTAGCGTCATTTTTTTGTTTCCATGAGATTGACGAGCCGGCACTATATCTATATAATTGCATGCGATTATCTAATGATGCCGTGTCAAATACTGCCTCTCGATGTGTATGAAAAGCGTGCACAGTCATATCCAGGGAAGGATCGAACAATGGATCGGTGGTCAGATGGTGAGACTGATCTTCGCCGCGACAACGGGGCTGGGGGTGCAGCCGTATCTGGAATTCGCCGAAAGGCATAACCTGAGGATCATTGCCGTGACCGCGCACCGGCTGGCCAATCCGCGGTGGAAACCATTTGATCCGGCGGTCCGTCGGAAGATCGAGGCCTTGGGGGGCGCGGTCGTTGAAGAAAGGATGATCTGGGCGATTCTGAGGGTGGGGCCCATGCTGATAGCCCGATATATCGCCCCGTTATTTGGTTATCGGCAGAGGAACTGGGAAGAGCTTCTGGCGGTGGGAGGCCGTGTTTGCCTGCAGGTGACAGAGATCGCCATCAAGGAGAGACTGATCGGGGAGGGAGAAAAGGTCGTCGCCATCGCCGGAGAAAACACGGCGCTGGGGTTAAGGATCACAAGCGCATGGCCTCCCAGGATGGCCTTGTTGGAAATCATCCACAGGCCGGATATCGAACTCTCAAAACCCTGACAAGGGGAAGGGCAAAGATGAGGGCGAAAAAGACGACATGCCGGCATAAGCTATGGGATGGGAATTCTCCGAGAAATTTTACGAAACTCAGGTGAATTATTGACAGCGATAGAATATTGCAGCGAGGAGGATGGTCGATAACGAGGGAGCATCTTTTAAAACAAAAGGGAGGCAAAGAGAATGGAACGCTCTAAAAAACATCACTGTGTCCGGAGTGCCGTGGTCGTTGTTGGAATACTGGCCATGACGATTGTCAGGGCTCATGCCGGATCGGACGCCGATTTTCCGCAGGGATGGGAAGAGTGGCCTGTCATCGCCACAGGGACCATCGCCGGGAATCAGGAGGCATTGCCGCAGGATCTGCCGGCCATTGTCCAGGAGACCTTCAAGACGTACAACTGGATTCAGGACGGCAAGGGGAGTTTCTACAAGGTGCGTATCAATCCGGAACAAAAAGAGGCCTCGTCGGGTAAAAAGGAATTTGCCGATGCGACAACCGCCGTCATGGAACTGGTCGACATCAAAGTCCTGTTTGTAACGGAACATTTATTGGGAGAACCTCGATACGGGGTCTATACCTTTGACGGAAAGGATTTGATGGGTTCCGGACAAGCCTCCCTGGAAGCCAGAACGTGCACCGCCTGCCATTCCGGATATAAAGAATTTTTCAGCAACGGCATTACAAAGCGATAGCCTTATGAGCCATCAAAAGTTCTCTCTCTCTCTCTCAATAAGCCAGCGGCTTACCGTCGGACCGCTTGTTTTGTTGCTGGCGGTGTGCTTTGCGCTTGGTTTCAGCTGGTATAAGGCCCGATCCGACCTGGTGCTCAAAAATATGATAGACATTTCAAGGATCGCCGCCCAACCCATTTTGAATCTTATGAGTCTTTCCGTCGGAGGCGGGAATTATGCCAATGCTTTGGATGAGAAGGCCTTGAATCTGTATCAGGCCCATGAGAAACTTCTTTTCTTCTCTGTTTTGGGGAAGACCGACCTCTCTTCCGAAGATTTTGGGATCATCTACGATGCCGGAAAAGGCCGGGTCCTGCGCTCGGTCTATCCTCCGGCCCATGTCAAATCGCTTGAAAGTAAATTGAAAAAAGCGGAAGATACACTTAAGGGATTGCCGCGGGATCATCGGAAATGGCAGGGGGTGAAAGACATTGTCGAGGCCAGAAGAAAAGAATTGCAGGATTATGAGATCCAACAGGAAGAGATCGGGACGATTCTCGCGCACTATGAGAAGGGGTGGGACCTGAAGGGAAAAGATCATTTCATCGACTTCAAGGCGTCAAGGTTGTTGATGGAGATCCCTACGGGAAATGAAGGAGGCGGAATCCTGCGGATGGTCATTGATATCTCGGAAGTGAAGGGTATCTGGAGAAGAGTTTTGGGAGACGTCATCCCCATCACCCTGACAGCCCTCTTTATTGCGGCCCTTGTTTCCTGGCTGTTTTCACGTCCGATCATTTTGTCGATCCGTTCCCTGTTTATGACGATGGAGGATATTGAGCGGACTTCTGATCTTGGGAAACGAGTTGACATCAAGACGACGGATGAATTGGGAAAGACATCTTTTGCCCTGAACAAAATGCTTGAAAAGATTGAAAGTATTATTAAAAAAGCCGGCGAAACCTCGCAACAACTGGCCGGTGACAGTGAAAAGATAACCGTCTCGTCGGAAAGGATTGCGGAAGGGGCCCAGCATCAGGCGACTGTCTTTGAAGAGCTGGCGAGCAGTTTTGAAACAAAAACGGCCAATGCGACGACGGCCAATGAGATCGCGCAGGAAGCAACGCAGAGTATAAAAAAGACGGCGGAAGGGACGAACAAGACCATTGAGGCGATGAAAAGGATTGAATCGAGCGCCAAACAGATCGCCGACGCGGTGACCATCGTGTCCGATATTGCCGACCAGACCAATCTTTTGGCGTTAAATGCCGCTATTGAGGCGGCCAGGGCCGGTGAGCATGGAAAGGGGTTTGCCGTTGTTGCCGAGGAAGTGCGAAAACTGGCGGAACAGAGTTCTGCGGCGACAAAGCAGATCAACGACTTGATTAAAACGAGTTTACAGGAGGTTGAAAACGGCGCGACCTTATCCCGCAAAGCCGGCGAGAATCTGACGCAGGTTGTTGACCAGATAGGGCGGGTTGCCGGGCAGCTTCTGTCGATATCGGCCGCCACCCGGGAGCAGAACACCGCCATGAGAGAATGCACATCCATTACACAAAAAAATTCGATGGATTCTCAAGAACTGAGCGCCTTTGCCAACACGCTGAATGTCCAGGCCCAAAGGCTTCAGGACGCCGTAGGGCAGTTTAAAACGGATGGGAAGACGAATCGCAGGGCATGGGCGCCGATGGGATCCGTCCGTCGGGAAGTGGCGGTGACAGCGGAATGAAAAACGGCAATTTAAAATATGTTTACGGGCCCGTTCAATCCTGGGGGATGGGAAAATCCTTAGGGATTGACCCTTTGTCGGACCGCGTCAAGATTTGCAATCTCGACTGCATTTACTGCCAACTGGGCAAAACCCGCGAATTGACGGCGGAGCGCCGGGACTATGTCCCGGCATCGGTCATCGCGGAGGAGATCGTGCGGTTTTTCGATGCGGCTCCCCGCCGGGATCCCGCGATTGCGGACAATATCGATTTTTTGACGTTCTCCGGCCGGGGAGAACCCACGCTGGCCGGGAATCTGGGGGAGATGATCCGGGCGGTCCGTCATATTCGGAAAGAAAAGATCGCCGTTATTACGAATTAAACGCTGCTCTATCTGC
>CAYHZK010000147.1:4590-6179 GCA_964361085.1 uncultured Planctomycetales bacterium | reverse complement strand
ATAAAGACAGTACCTCATGTTTAGAAGTACTGTATTTAGTCCAATCTGGGGTTGGTGACCGGATTTGAACCGGCGACCACAAGAGCCACATTCTTGTACTCTAACCAACTGAGCTACACCCACCACATATTCAGAAATCTAAATTTTCGAGGGACGGTTAAACGCAGGGAGATAATTTTACCAAAAATTTTCGCGCGAGCAAGGATTTCATTTTATGGTATTGCTTGGAGCAAGGACATTCCCCGGCATCATTTTTTCGCCTGTTTCCCCTTTAAGATCACCGATCGACGGCGCGGGGATATGTCCGGTCTGGGGCGCGGTCCCGCCGGAGATCATCTGATGAAAGTTAAAGTCATCCAGCTTGGTGTTAAAAGCAAAGTCAACACCAATGTCAATGCCCGACGATTTTAATGCCGTCACGAGGAAATCTTCGAGGGACGCCTCGCCGGAACCTTTCGGCTTCATCTGAGCGATCATCTGAGCGACGTTAACTTTGCCCTTCACCTGCATATCGTTATTAAGCGCCTTCAAATACGAGACCAATCCCGTTTCCCCAGCGTCGTCGCTGATCGTCATGCTGGCGTCCATATTCCGTTTGACGACATTGACCCAGCCGCGGCTTTCCATTTTTTGTCCTTTGAAGGGAACGCGGTCTCCGGTCAGGATCGCGGTAAGGTCGAATTTCGTGTTCACATCTCTCATGGGATAAGAAATCGAAAGAGCTTTAAGATCAACCCGAGCCAACCCAACTTCAGATCCGTCCTGGTTGTTAAAGAATTGGATCGTTCCTCCCGCAATTTCCAGACGGTCGATCAAAATCCCGCCCTGAATTTCATTCTTCCGGACATCTTCCGGCGACAAGAGATCGGGGTTGGGGATGCTATCCGGGGCCGGCGCTGTTGCGGCGGCGATCTCTGCCTCTTGCTCAACGACCTTTCCCCAGACAATCCGTTTATCTTTTAATCGCGTGACGTAAAGGACTGGATCCGTCAGACGGACTTTGGAAATGATGATTTGTTTTCCCATCACGAGAGGGATTCCTAACTGGAAACGGACGGTTTTGGCCTTTAAAGCGTCTTGAATCGTGACATCATCAAACCGCAATCCCGCAGGGAACAGAATCCGGACTTTCCCGATACGCACGTTTTTCTGGAGGATGGCTGATAAATTCGACTCCAGCAAGTCTTTTCCCTGATATTGGAGAAAAAAGTACAGGCCGATAAAAACCGCCAGGGTCAGGACAAAAAATAAAAACAGGATTTTTTTCAGGGATTTCATCATTCAAATTGGAGTGAAGAAGAACGCGCCTGGCACGAATCGAACGTGCGGCCCACAGCTTAGAAGGCTGTTGCTCTATCCAACTGAGCTACAGGCGCAAAATCTCATGGATTATCAAAAAACCGGGGTTATCGAAAATGGAAATTTCGACGTCAAACGGCAATATTATATCAGCCATTAAAAAATTGACAAGAGAGGAGGCTGGAACTGTGGTCGTGAGTTAATTGGCGTGATGAAGAAGGAGCTCGACTTCCGAAAGCAATTCTTCGACTTCGAACGGTTTCGTCATGAACTTTTCCGCGCCGATGACG
>CAYHZK010000147.1:0-4580 GCA_964361085.1 uncultured Planctomycetales bacterium | reverse complement strand
GTCTTCATTCTTGGCCGTCAGCATCAGAATGGGTGTCGTCTGTTCACATTCCTCATTCCTGATTTTGCGGCATAACTCGAAGCCATTCAGCCTGGGCATCATCACGTCCATAATAATAAGATGCGGTTTTTCTTTGAGAAACTTCTCATATCCTTCGATCCCGTCATGGGCACAGACAACAGAATAATGCCGGTATTCCAAGGCTTTCTGGATAAGATAGACCAAATCCCTCTCGTCATCGATGATCAGAATTTTGTGTTCTCCTTGCGGCAACATGGCATTCCCCTGAAATAAATTTCGTTCTGCAGCCATAGGCGTCCCCCTTGTTTGCCTCTCTTACAAAAAAACCTATTTCGTTTTTATGGAAGGAAATAGGCCCAATATCTCAATATTTGTGGTCTGGTTTTAGTTCAAATATATAACCTTTCTGAGCAAAAAACAAGTCTACGTCATCCAGCCCTTGCCTCCTAAAATGCGGGCAACCATCATCCCGGAAACGTTGTCTCCAACCGCGTTGACCATGGTCGCCGGGGGGTCGACCAGCGTTCCGATCATCGCAATGATCGGTAGCGCCTCGATGGGAAAGCCGTACATTGTGACAATCAAAAGCTCTCCCAGCATGCCCCCGCTGGGGATCCCGCTGATCACCGTGCCGCTTAAAATGGCAATGCCGATCGCCGTCAGGATCGTGCCCGTCCCTGAGAAATCCATGCCAAACAACCCAAACAAGACCGCAATCTTCAAGATGGCGGCGAGACACGAGCCGTCCATGTGGATGGTAGCACCCACCGGGATGACAACTTCTCTGATATCTTCGGGCACCCCGATCTTTTGGGCGGCTTCCAGATTAACAGGGATCGTGGCCACACTGCTTCCCGTGGCCCAGGAGGTCAACGCGGCCGGGAAAATATGGGTCCAGAATTTTCGCACGCCCAGCACTCCCCCCGCCAGATAAGCGTAAAAAGTAAACCCGACCAAAAAATATCCCAGCGCCAGAGGATAATACAGCATCATCACCCTAAAATAGGTCCCGAGCAACTGCGGGCCGAACGTCCCGACAAGATAAGCAAAATACGCCCCCAGCCCGATCGGGGCATACCACATGACATAACCGATCGCCCGGGTCATCACGGCATTTCCCGAAAGCAGAAACTGACTAAAGACCTTCCCCTTGTCCCCGGCCGCCGCGGTCGACAGTCCCACCAGGAGCGAAAAAAAGATCAGGGCCAGCATGTTCTTCTTCGAAAGAAGGTCGCGAAAATCCGAAACAGTAAACGCCTTGACGATCTGGTCCGCCACATTCATGTTTTCTTGCGGGGCCGGAGTCCCCAGGTCGACCTGCAGCCCGGCGGCGGGAGGGAAAATCTTGACGCCGGCGACCATCAACAGCGAAGCAACAATCCCCGTCAGGACAAAAATCAAAATCATCCACCCCAGAATCCGGCCCAGACGCCTCAGATCGGTCATGCCAGCGACCGCCGAGGAGATCGAAAAGAAAACCATGGGAACAACAACAGTAAAAAGGAGATTAAGAAAAACATCGCCAAAGGGCTTTAAAAAAACGGCCCTCTCTTTAAAGACCGCCCCGAAGAGAGAGCCGACAACAAGCGACAGAATCAGAATGATGGAAAATGTGTAGCTGTTTTTTCTCAAAACTCTAGCCCTTTTCCGAAAGCCGCGAAGGATTTTTGAACATCGATGTCAAGGCCGCGACCACGCCGCCGACATCCGAGAGGTCGGTCGGGATGATCATGGTGTTGTTTTTTTCGGCGAGTTTCCCGAACTGTTCGATGTATTGCTCCGCGATGCGCAGGTTTAAGGCGTCGATGCCGCCTTTTTCATTGAGGGAAAGCGCGATGGAACGAATCCCGTTGGCCGTGGCCTGGGCGACACGCTCAATCTCAAAGGCCGTGCCTTCGGCCTCGTTGATCCTTTTTTGTTTTTCCCCTTCGGAGAAGGCGATCATCTGCTGGCGTTCCCCTTCGGCGCGGTTGATCTTCGCCTGCTTGTCGCCTTCGGATTCGGCGATGAGGGCGCGTTTTTCGCGTTCGGCGCGCATCTGCTTTTCCATCGCGTCTTTGATGCTCTGCGGTGGAATAATATTCTTGACCTCATACCGGGTGACCTTGACACCCCACGGATCAGAGGCCTTATCCACGGCCTGAACGATCAATGTGTTGATCATCTCACGCTCTTCAAAAGTGTTGTCGAGAGGCATCTTACCAATGATGCTGCGCATTGTCGTCTGGGCGATCTGGGTCGCGGCGAATTGATAATCGTTGATCCCGTACGAGGCCTTCTGCGCGTCCACGACCTGCAGATAAAGGATCCCGTCGACCGTGACCGAGATATTGTCTTTCGTGATGCACGTCTGGGGGGCCACGTCAAGCGCCTGTTCCTTCAGAGTATGACGATACGAGATATTGTCGAAAAACGGGATCAACATATGAAACCCGGCCTCGAGTGTCGCGTTGTAACGGCCGAGGCGTTCCACGATATAAGCCTTGCGCTGCGGCACAACGACGAACGACATGAGGACCAGAATGACGGCAAAGACACAGAGCCCGATCAGAATGAGTGTTGTGGTTTCCATGAGCACCTCCTCAAATTACAATTTTTTGACCTTGAGCGTTAGATTTTCTTTTCCGGTGATTTCGACCGTGGCGCCGGCCGCGATCTCTTCGTCGGATTCGGCGGTCCAGCTCGTCCCGTGAAATTCGACCTTGCCGGGTTTATTCCGTTGAATGAGTTCCTGCACAACGGCCTTCTGACCGCTGATATCGTCGATGTTCTGCGCGGGGTTCTGGGCCTGCCGGCTATAGCCGGAGAAGAGGACCTTGAACCGGCTGCGCAAGGAGATCAACACAATCACGGAGCTCACAAGAAACAGGATGAGCTGGGCATTGATGGAGATGGCGGTCAAAAAACAGGCCACGGCCACAATCCACGCGCCGATGCCGAAAAAAATAAGAACCAGGCCCGGCGCCGCGAGTTCCAGCAAAAACAAAACCAGGCCCACGATAAACCAGATTAACGGCGGATTGAGCGGTATCGGCATCTCGACGGCCTCCCTTCATAAAAAAGGTTATGGAATATTTCGACGCAATAATATCACATTTCTTAAAACAACGTGTAAATAAACGGGGATAATGCCGATGATTGACAGAAAACAACCAAAAGGCTCAGCAGCACCAGCACGACCACGATGGGCAAAAGCCAATAGCGTTTTCTGACTCTTATGAAATCCCAAAATTCTTTTAGAATCCCTAACTTAGACACGCGCCCTCCTTATGTAGTCTAGAATTGATTTTTAAAACTGTCCCTGTCGAATTCTTCCGCTGGAACAGTTTTCCAATAAGTCGTGGCATTTTTATCGAGCCGCTGGTCCAGCAGGTCTTTTTTTAGAAGACGGAGCACCAGCCCCGGGACCGCAAAAAGAAAAATAAAGATCACGGTCAGCAGGACAAAGGTGATAATTTCAATGATCGACCTTCCTGCTTTCATCCACGTCCGGTAGAGGGGTTTTATCGCTTCAAGACGGACAGTTGTCGCCAGGCACAACACCAGCGCCGCAAAAAAAACAAGGCCTTTGCCCGTCGAGAATCCATGCTTCATCACCAGCCGCAGGGTAATCAGCGTCACGATGAGGGGCAGGCCGTAGCCGAAAATCTTTAATTTCTGCTGTTCTTTTTTATCCATGTCGCATCCCCGCCGTCGCGTTCAGTCCAAAATCCTCGAAATGGTTTCCAGTTTGTATGTGTCCCGTCCGGGCTGCCGGGCCTTAGGCAAGAGATATTTTCCCAAAACCAGATAATCCATGTTGGTGCTCATGAAACACCGGTAAGCATCCTCCGGCGAGCAGACAACCGGTTCTCCCCTCACATTGAACGATGTGTTGATGACAACCGGACATCCCGTGAGGCCGTAAAAGGCTTTTATGACATCGTAAAAAAAAGGGTTAACGTCTTTTGTCACCGTCTGGACCCGCGCTGAATCATCCACATGGGTGACCGCCGGGATCACGGAGCGCTTGACCTTGAGCTGTTCGAGTCCCGAATCTTTATTTCGCGCCGCGGGAAGAATTTTGTCCGCCGCGACCGGCACCGTCAGGAGCATATAAGGGCTCTCCGGCGTCAGTTGAAAATACTCTCCGGCATATTCCATCAACACCGCCGGCGCGAACGGCCGGAACGACTCGCGGAATTTGATTTTGAGATTCAAGATTTCCTGCATTTTATCACTGCGCGCATCGGCGAGAATACTCCTCGCCCCCAGGGCGCGGGGCCCGAACTCCATGCGCCCCTGAAAAAACCCGACGACATTCTGTCCAGCGATCAATTTCGCGACGGTCTGCGCCAGATCGGCTTCACTCACCTCCTGGCAAACCACATGAGGGTTCTTCACAAAATCCTCAATCTCCGCAACACAGTCCGGCCCCAGCAAAGACCCTTTCTGCCGGTCATGAACACCATCGCTGCCGCGCCTGTGGTCCAAATACTGATACCATGCCAAAAGGGCCGCGCCCAGCGCTCCGCCGGCATCGCCGGCTGCCGGCTGGATCCAGACCTTTTTAAAGTTCC
>CAYHZK010000146.1:0-6184 GCA_964361085.1 uncultured Planctomycetales bacterium | reverse complement strand
GCGACGGGACGCCGGCGTTTGAGTTCGGGAAAGGCGGCTCCAGGCCCGGGCAGTTCAGCGGACCGCAGGGGATCGCGGTCAACAGCAAAGGGCTCATTTACGTCGCCGATACGATGAACGGCCGGGTGCAGGTTTTTAACCATGAGGGGATTTACCTGAATTCCTTTGCGACCACAAAAGAAAATCCCCTGCAGGGCATCACGGGCAGTCCCTCGCCCCGCGCCCTTGCGATGGATTCGCAGGATCGCGTGTATGTCCTGGAGGACGGCGGGGTTGTCAGGGTTTTTGACGAACGGGGAAAATTTTTGAAGTCGATCGGAGAATGGGGAACCGGCGACGGGCAGTTTCAAAAGGCCGTCGATCTCGCTGTTGACGAGAATGACAATGTTTATGTGGCGGATCAGGCGAATTCCCGGATCCATATTTTTGACGCGAACGGCCGGTTTGTTCTGGCCTTTGGATCGCCGGGGAAGGGCGGCGGTTATTTTCAAGAGATCACGGCGGTGGCGGCCGCGGAACGGCGGATTTATGTGGCGGATTATTCAAGCGATCATATCCAGGTTTTTCGGTATGACTCCGAAGGCCCGGCCGCCAAAATGGAGCGGATCTATTCGACCAGGACGGCCGCGCCGCCGGGCCTTTCCGCCGGCAATGATGTTGTCCGTTACGGGTTCGCGAAGCGGGCGGCAACCCGGGAGGCGATTCAGGAGTTTACGGACAGCCTGGGGTTTTCGTCTGAATATGTCATGCCGTTTGTCAGGATCGAATCCGTGGAGTCGCTCAACGACGGCAAAGTCAAGGTGACGGTCAGTATTCCCAGGAATATTCCTGTCGAAATCAAGGCCCCGGTTTTTAATCGTCCTCAAACACCTGGAGGGAAATGATATGGTTCGGATGTGGACATTTTTAATTTTCTTGACGGCCGCAGCCGCCGGCTCCTCGCGACTTTTTGCGGCGGATGAACCTCATTTCTACCAAATGGAATCCGGGATCGTTGAATTTACCGTCACCGGGGCTCAGACGGGAAAAGAGACGCTGTATTTTGACCAGTGGGGCCTGCGTCAGGCCAGGCATACGCGCAGTGAAACGCCGACGAGGGGCGTCAGCAATATCGTGACGTTGACGCTGCGCGACTGGACTTATATCATCGATCCGGAAAAGAACCTCGGCCAGAAAGAACAGGACCAGGTCCTCAAGGATTTATTGGAGAATGACGCGGGGAGTGATGCCGATCTGGCTGTTTCATGGCTTATGAGGAAGGGTTGGGAAAAGATTGAAGAGGGGGTCATCCTTGAAAGGCCGTGCACGGTCTGGCAATTGAAAGATCCCGGAATCAAACTTTGGATTTGGAAAGGGATCCCGCTGCGGATTCAAGCGTCCTCGGAAGGCGGGGATATTGTCATGACGGCGGTCAAGATCGAGGAAAACGTGGCCCTGCCGGAAAATATTTTTATCATTCCCGACACGATTCGGTTCATCAACGCGGACATTAACAAGATTCTGCTCAGTCAAAGCAGGGATTCTCCACATGCCATTACGGTTCCAAAATAATTTCTGCGTTATCTTGGCGATTGTCATCAGTCTGATGATTTTTTCGGAGAGTGACGCCGGGAAGGGCGACCTTTCTTCCCAACAGATCCGCGCCTATCGTCAGGTGGCGCTTGAAGAGGACCGGAAGCGGCAGCAGGCGGCGGTGGTCAAGAAGGAGTATCGGCGGTTGAAGGAAGACCGCAGGCGCTTGTTGCGGGACCGGAAGGTCTTGCAGAAAAAAATCCGGCGGCTGAAGACATCGGAGCGCATCGCCGAAAAAGAAGCGCAGCGCTGCCAGGATGAGGCCAGGCGGTTGGAGAATGAATATCGCAACAGGCAGGACGGGGGCCGGAAGCCCCGGGATGATTTTGAAAAAGTAAAAGAAACGCAGGAAAAACTCCTCGATCAGATGAAGACCCACCAGGAAGCCCGGCGGCTGGCTTACGAAGAGCGGCAGCGGCTTGAATCCGACAACAAAAAGAAAAAGACCGGGCTTGACGCCGTGGGACATCAACTGACGCAGAACCGGCGCCAACGGCCGGCGGCACCACCTGTCCCTTAAGTAAAATTCCCCTTCCTTTTTGGCCTGAATTTTATAATTGGGCTTGTCAATTTTAAGTCGGGAAGGTATATTGGAAGCTAATCTTTGAGCGAAATCCCATGGGAGGAAGCATTATGGCAGCTTATGAGGGAGCGGATCGTCGTCACTATGACCGCTATGAAACCGATGTCAAGATTCAGTTTCATGTGTCCTTTGACCTGGAGACCAAGATCCAGTTCCGGGTCAAGCAGGATGCGGCACTTTCTCCCGAGACATACACTGCCGTTGGTGTCAATGTCAGCGTTGAAGGGCTGTGTTTTCGGTCAACGAGGCAACTGGAGCGGGGAGCCGGGCTCCTGCTGGATGTCTATGTTCCGTCGGCAACGACCCCGATCCGGATGGAGGGCCGCGTGAAGTGGAGTCAGCCCAGTGAACATCAAAAAGGGGAATATGAAACCGGCGTGAGGCTGATGACGGTCAACGGCGATGACGTGGAAAAGTCGATTTTTACGGACAATGTTCATCATATCCGCTGGAGCATCGTTCTGGAGTCGGTGTTCGGAACGTTCAAGCATTTGGTGCTGGAAAAAAAGAAGAGAAAATAGCTAAAGCTGAATGTCAGGAGAGGTGGCCGAGTGGTTTAAGGCGCACGCCTGGAGAGCGTGTGGTGATCGTAAGGTTACTCGAGAGTTCGAATCTCTCCCTCTCCGCCAGTTTATCAATCGCAGCCATGATGATCGCAGTCTCGTCATGGCTTTTTCTTTTCGAACGGTGCGGCGAAAACTTTTAAATACTGTATGTAATTCTTTTGGTTTTCTGATAAAATTTCCCCTGTAAAAATATTCCGATCAATGTGTTTGCGAAGGGATGTTATGGACATTCATGAGATATGGGCCAAGGCCTTAAAGCATACCGAGATCATCCGTCCCCGGGTTCGCGGGCTCATGACGCTCCGGGAGACGCAGGTTCCGTATCTGGTCCTGTCCGAATCCTTTGTCAACCCCGGGGACACCGTGGTCCGTCGGGGGGAAATCCTGGTCGAAAAGCCGTCGCTCATCCTCCCGCCGCATCTGCCGCAGTTTACGGGCTTCGAGTTTGAAAACAATGACATGCAGGAAGAGGCGTTTATCAATTTTCTTCTGGTGCGTGGGATCAGCCTGCCGTCCCTGCGATACAACAACGCCACAAACTCGCTCAATGTTTACGAGGGCGATATCGAAAAGGCGATCGCGCATTACAAGGAAATGCTGCAGCAGGAGGAGAATGTTTCGACCGGCCTGATTGCGGGGCCTGAAGACTGCTGGCAATTTTCGGTTTTGATTTATATCTGCTCCCAAATTGTCAGGAACGCGGATGCCGACATCCGCGCCCTGATGCAAGAGTTCAAAAGAAATTCCGAGGGTTCCCGATGAAAAAATACCGATTTTTATTTTTTGTGGTTTTTGTGTGGGGCTTCCTGTTGGCCCGTGTTGTCAGCGCCGGCGATCCCGCCAATGGGGTCCTCACGCAAAAGTTCGTCCTGGACAACGGCCTGACCGTCCTTGTGACCGAAATGCCGGCGAGCCCAACGGTCTCCGTCTTTGCCCTGGTGAAAACCGGGTCCGCGACCGAAGGAAAATTCTTGGGAAGCGGGATCTCGCATTTTCTGGAACACATGCTTTTTAAGGGGACCGACAAACGTCCCGTCGGATCGATCTCCCGCGAGATACAGGCCCTGGGAGGTTATATCAACGCCTCGACGGGATTTGATTACACCATGTATACCATTACGGTTCCGTCCGGCCATTTTACAGGGGCCCTCGATATCGTTGCCGACATGCTTATGCATTCGACGTTTGATCAGAACGAAATTGAAAAAGAACGGGAGGTCGTTTACGGCGAAATGCGGCTGCACTGGGATAACCCCGGGCGGTATCTGGGGCAACTGGTTTTAAACGCCGTCTATAAACAGCACCCGTACCGCATTCCGATCATCGGCTATGAAGAGCTGCTGCGGCCTCTCAAGCGCGAGGATTTTCTCGAATATTATCGTACCCATTACGTTCCCAACAACACCATCCTCACCATTGCCGGCGCTATTGAAACCACGGAGGCCATGCCGCAGGTGAAAGAGGCCTTTAAGGATTTTGAGCGGCAGCGTTATGTTTTGCGAAACCTGACCCCCGAGCCGCCGCAGATCAGCATGCGCCGCTATGACGAGGAATATCCGACGGACTTAACGCGAATATCCATGGCGTATGCGGGCGTCAGCATTTTGAATCCCGACATGTTCGCGATGGATGTCCTGGCCATGATCTTAGGGCAGGGGGAAAGCTCGCGGCTCCACAAGGACCTTTTCAGGGATAAAAGTTTGGTCCGTTCCGTGACCGCCTCGAATTTTACCCCGGTTGACCGGGGCGCCTTTGAGGTTGAGGCGACACTCGATCTGGATCATGTCGAAACCACGATCGAGGCGGTCAAAAAACATATTCAGGACATCGCCCAAAACGGCGTCACGTCCGCGGAGCTTGAAAAAACCAAACGTCAGGCCCTGTCGCAGTTTATTTTTGGCCGGTTGACATCGGACGCCGTCGCCAACAGTGCTGCCAGCGACGAAGCCTTTACCGGCGATCATGAGTTTTCAAAGAAGTATGTGGAGGCCATCAGGGCATTGACCGCCGATGATATCAAACGGGTGGCGCGAACATATCTGACCGATGAAAATCTTTCGGTTGTGGTTTTGAAGCCGGCTGTTGAGGCCAAAAGCGCGGCAGCGGCTCCCGAGAAGAAGCCGGCGGGGGACATCAAAAAAATAACCCTCGATAACGGCCTGACGATCCTTTTGCGGGAAAATCACGAGTCTCCGATTGTTGCCGTCAATCTTGTTTTGAACGGAGGGACCGGCCAGGAGACGCCGGAATCCAGCGGGATTTCGGAATTGACCTCCCGCCTGTGGCTGAAAGGGACCCGAACCCTGACCGCCGAAGAGATCAGCCGGAGCGTTGAGTCCAGAGGGGCCAGTCTCGGAAACTTTTCGGGACGGAACAGTTTTGGGTTCAGCATGAATCTGCTTTCGCAGGATATTGATTTCGGACTTGATCTCCTTGAGGATCTGGTTAAGAATCCTGTTTTCCCCGAGGAGGAACTCGTCAAGGAAAAGGATGAGGTCAAGACCGGCATCATCAGCCTCAAGGACAGCATCAGCCAGATGACTTCAAAAACCTTGCGGGAGACACTTTTTTTGACGCATCCGTTTCGTCTGGAGGGGCTGGGGACGCTGGAGTCCGTGGACAGGATCAAACGGCGGGACATCGTTGATTTTTACACACGGTTTGCGGTCCCGGGGAATATGGTCGTGGCGGGTTTCGGCGGTATACACCCTGCGGCGATCGAAGAGACATTGAAACAACGTTTTTCCGCGTTGCCGCGGAAGGAATTTAAAATCGCGATCTCCTCCGAGCCGCCGCCGGCGCAGACCCGCGAGGCGAGCCTGACGATGCCCAAACAGCAGGCCATGGTGATGTTGGGATTTCAGGGGGTGGATTTTCGCAGCCCTGACCGTTACGCCATGGAAGTCCTGACGTCGATTTTAGGGTCCCCGTTCAGCGGAAGGATTTTTAATACCGTGCGGGAACAGTTTGGCAATGCCTATACGCTCGGGGGGGGATTCACGCCCGGCCGGGACGCGGGGATCATGTCGTTTTATGTGTTGACGAGCGTCGAGAACGCCGAGAAAGTCAGGACGATGTTGATCGATCTCATCAATGAGCTGCGGGAAAAAGGCGTGGGCGCGCAGGAGTTGCAGGAGATGAAAACGTATTTGAACGGGACATTCAAAATGGGGATTCAGACCGACGCGGCGCTCGGGTTTATGGCGGCGCTGGATGAACTGTACGGGAACGGTTACAGCAATTATCGTTCGCACGATGAGAAGATCAACGCCGTGACACCCGAAGATATCAAGCGGCTCGCCGTCGAATATCTGGATTTCAACAGAGCCGCCGTCGTGGTGACAAAACCTCAACAGCCATAGCGCCGGGAACGGAGGGGTATGGAGTACAAAAAACAGATCACGCTGGAGATGAAAATGGTGGATCGTCTCCGCAGCAAAATTTTGCTTTTGCAGGATTTGCA
>CAYHZK010000145.1:0-6196 GCA_964361085.1 uncultured Planctomycetales bacterium | reverse complement strand
CGATGAACCGTTCATGGTCATCCTCGGCGACAACGTTGTGAGCGAGGATGTCGGGAGGTTTGTGCGGGATTTCCAAAACGAACGGGACCGGTTCAAGGCCAAGATCCTGGTCGCGAAGGTCAAGGACCCGGAAAAGTACGGGGTCGTTGAGTTCGAGGGAAAGAAGATTGTCAATATCGTCGAGAAACCTAAAAATCCCGTTTCGTCTTACGTGAACACGGGGCTGTGGATGTTTTTGCCCGATGTCTTCGAGCTTCTGCGGAATCTGAAGAAAAGTCCGCGCGGGGAGTACGAAGTCACCGATGTCCTGTCCTGCTACGCGAAAGAAGGGGTCTTATCATATTCCATCCTCAAATCACCCTGGACCGACGCCGGTTCGTTCGAATCGCTTTATAACGCGACGGTGTTGATGAAAAAGCTGGAAGATCGGGAGCAAGCTGTTAGCGTGAAGCGGGACACGTGAAGTGTGAAGCGAAAAAGCGAGAATTTCTTATATCAACATCGGCCAAACGCTTCGCGAGATACGCCTCATGAACGACGGAATAAAATTTATGAAAATCCTGGTCACCGGCGCGAACGGTTTTGTTGGAAGAGTCCTGGTTCGGCGGCTCATTGAGAAAGGGGCGATTGTCTTTGCCTTGGACCGCGTTAACGCGGGTGGTGTTCCGGCCGTCAAATTTTACGAACAGGACATTGGTGTTCCTTTTGAGCTTTCGGAAGAATTCGATTTTGTTTTTCACCTGGCCGCGCACAACGTGACCCATGTGGGCGACCGGGGAGCGGAACTTTATGAGACAATCAATGTCCGCGGCACCGAGAATGTCCTGAAATCCGCGCCGTGCCGGAATTTTATTTTTTTATCGACGGCGAAAGTTTACAAGAACGAAGGCAGACCCGTCACCGAAGATTCTTCGCTCCTGCCGGCGAATGAATACGAGAAAAGCAAGCTGGCCGCCGAGTCCGTTTGCGCGAAAATTTTTAAGGGTGAGAACCTCTGCATGTTCCGGTCGGTCAATATCGTGGGGTCCGGCCAGCCGGAGAAGGCCGTGATCCCCGTTCTTTTTAAAAAGGCGATGTCCGGCGAGCCGCTTGAGATTTTCGGGGCGCGGGAATCATTCCTGCAGTTTGTGTTCGTCGAAGACGCCGTCGAGGCGTTTTTAAAGGTCTGCGAGCGGGACGGCGTCTGTGGGGTTTTTAATCTCGCGTCCCGCGACAACATCCGGCTGGATGAGCTGGCGCGCGACATCAAACGGCTGTGCCGGTCGCGGTCCGAAATTCATTTCACCAATACTGCCGTTGTCCCGTTCTGTGAGGTCCTGGCCGATAAAGCGAAGAGCGAACTGGGCTGGCAGGCGAAAACCGGCATCGCGGAGATTTTAAAAATATATTTTGAGGCGTGTTGCCGCGTGTGAGCGATGGTATGACCCATAAAAATTTCACGAGAGGCCGGGGGTATTTGGAAAATTTTCTCGCGACCCGGCGGGCGAAGAAGGTTGATAGCCTCATCCTGCCCGGCCAGCGGCAGGGGAGGATTTTGGATATCGGCTGCGGCACCGTCCCTTACTTTCTCCTGCAGACGCAGTTTAAGGAAAAGTTCGGCATTGACCCTTGCACGAGCGCCCTCCCTGAAGGCAGCGCCATCACGATCCATTCTTTGAAGATACAGGAGGACACGGTCCTGCCTTATGAAAGGAACTTTTTTGATGCCGTGACAATGCTCGGCGTCCTGGAACATTTTTCGGTCAACGAGGCGGGGAGTCTTTTTAAGCAAATCTTCCGGATCCTCAAACCGCGGGGTCGTTTTATTCTGACAACCCCGCACTGCGGCGCGGCATGGCTCTTGAAACGGCTTGCCGCCGCGCGCCTCATCAGCCCGGAAGAAATCAAGGATCTCAAAGCCTCGTATCCTTTAACCACATTGGCCGCCCTTTTGGGGGCCGCCGGGTTTGATGATAAGAAGATATTCTGTGGTCATTTTCAGGGGGGGGTCAACACATGGGTGTATGGAGAAAAATAAAAAGAGGTAAAGATCATGGCGCAAGTTTTATACCTTGTCACTGATCTCACAAAAACGCAGTGGCTTCGATATATTGTCGAGGAATTTAAACGGATCAACGGGTTTCAGGGGGACATCAAGGCCCGGGACATCAATGACGCCGATGTCTTGCAGCTGAAACCAGCCATCTTTTATACCCAGCGCCATCAAGAAGGGGCCCGTGTCACACTCGTTAACAAATCCCGTATTTTGCCGGGCGGACGGATTGAGTTTGTTAACGATAAGGTTTATGTTATCGAAAAGTCAACGACATCCGACGAACGGTTCACGTTGCCATATGACCTTTTTTGGAATGCCTTTGTCTTCCTGTCCCGCATGGAGGAATATCTTGCTTATCAAAAGGGCAGGAACACCTTAAGCCATTGTATCCTTCACCCCCGTCAGGACAAGGTGTCTCTGACCATCCCCATCGTCAACCTGTTATTCAATGAATTGGAAATCCTGATCCGCGAAAATTTTCCTGAACTTTCGTTTCAGGAAACTCCTCCGCCCCGGATGGAGTTGTCGCACGATGTCGATTATCTTTCAAAAACGCCGCAGTTTATGCTCAAGCAAACGATTCTGAATACCTACGATATTTTCCGGTTTCTGTTCTGCGGACAAAACACGCCGAAGCGGATCCGGAAATCGGTGGAATTTTTGTTTTCCAGGCCTTCGTACTGGTGCTTTGAGTATTGGGAAAATATCGAAAAACAGTTTAACTTCAGGGCCATCTTTTATATCCATGCTCAGGCGGTCCCGAAAACGTTTTGGACCCGGATCATCGATCCGACGTATGATCTTTTGAATAACCCGCGGCTTCAGGCGAAATTGCGGGAGTTGATCGCGCAGGGGTTTGAGGTGGGGCTGCACGGGAGCTTTCTTGCCGCGGTCGACGGAGATCTGCTGAGAAAAGAAGATCCTTGAAAATGTCATTTATCATCCGGTGATCAAGGGACGCCAGCACTGGCTGCGGTTTGAAGAAGATATCACGCCGTACATTCACAATGAGTTGTTGCAATTCGATTCCACGCTGGGATGGAATGATCGGGTCGGGTTTCGCAACGGCTGCGCCAGTCTTTTTCACCCCTATGACCACAAGAATGACCGGGCGTTTCAATACATGGAAGTCCCTCAGGTCATCATGGATTTTAATATTTACCAGTCGCTGGGGGTTGAGAATGTCCTTTTTGTCGAGCGCACGTTCCGGATTCTGGACGCGCTGGGATGCTGCAAATCCGCGCACGCGGCGATTTCCTGGCATCAGCAGGTCTGCAATCGGGATTATGAATGGCATGGGACGTATGAAAAGTTGCTGCAGCGTTTTGCCGGCAGCGGCGGGGGCCATCAAAAAAACAAGGTTATGATGGCGGAGGAGGTGTGATCGACCTCAAACATTTTCCGACAGTGTTTTTGATTGTTGGCTATCCGTTGTACTGGCTGGAACTTTATGTGTTCTCGCCGTATCAGGCGAGGACGTCGATCGCGGCATGGGGCGCAACGTTATTTTTGTTTTTTATCCTGCTCTGGCGGCAATACCCGGGTCTTGTCGCGTCTTTTAAAAAATTTCAGGCTGATTTTATGGCGATGGATCGGGGAAAGAAGATTTATTCTGTTTTTGGGGGGGCCCTGTGTCTTTTGATCCTGGGGGTGAGTTTTTACGCGGCGCGGCTTCCGCCTCATTTACCCCAGGAACTGGATGTGATTAATTATCATATGATGATCCCGCGTCAGCATTTGATCCTGGGATCTTTTGATCCTCTGCGCTGGTCGTCCGCGGATCTTTTTTTGCTGCCGATTGACTTCGCCCTGGCGCCGTTTTGGCTGGCAACCCCTCTTCCCAACAAGTGGCCCCAGTTTTTCTTTCTGATTGGACTGCTTCTGGTGTGCTGGTCTCTCGCCGGCCGTTTCAGCGGGGACCATTTTTTGACAAAAATTCTGGTTGTCTTTGCCTTGTTGGCCTCCCATAATATCGGGATTCAGGCGGGAACGGGGATGCTGGGACTCGTTGCGACTTATTTGTTTTTTGCCGCATGGGACAGTTTCTTTAAAGGGAAGGTTTTTTTGTCCGCTGTTGAAACCGCTTTTTATTTCTGGTCAAAGCCTTTTATCCCTCTCGAGGGCATTCTTGTTATTTTGGGGTTAATTTTTCTTTATGTTTTTTTGAGAAAGCTCTGGGGGGCGGAGATTCGTGTCGGATACGTCGAGGGTTGCATGATTTCTCCGTCTTCCTTCAAAGAATGTTTTTTGAGGCTGAAATCCGCGGTCTGGATATTCATTGTGATCAGTTTGGTCGTGGCGGGACCGTTTGTATTCAAGTCGCTGCGGCATAGCGGAACGCCGCTCTATCCCTTTGGGGCAGGGACGGTGATGATCGGCAGGGCGATTGACACAAATACGTTGCAATGGCGCTCGATCATTGAGAATTCGCGGAGATTGGTTGGCGTGAAAGACTCTTATGGTTCCGGGCGTTCAGCGCTTGATTTTATCAAGCATTTTTGGGTGGTCGCGATCCCTGAAAATGGGGTGAATAATCGATATGATTATCCCCTGGGGTTGATTTATCTTTTGTGCGCGGGGCCGTTTTTGTACATCTTTGTCCGGTCGCTGCGGCAAAAGCAGTTTCTGATTTTTTATCTTCTCCCTGTTATTGGCTGGTTTTCCTGGTGGATGACGACCCAGCAGACACGGCTCCTGTATATCTCGGTGGTGTTGATGGTGTTGAGCGTGGTGTCGGTGATGGCTTTTCACACAAGGATGTTCCGAGGGTGTGTCCTCTTGGCCCTCGCTCTGACGTCGTTGTCGGTTTTTCGGGCGCATGCCCCTGATTTTAGAAAATCAGCCTGGGAATCGGTGCGCCGGGAGGACAAAGAGCTGATCATGATGTCAATAGACACGGGGGCGGGAAAACCGGCGGTCCTGAAGAGACACGATGTGGCGTTCGCGGAATTTCCCGTTGCCGCGGTTGATTCCGATTATATTCTGGTTCTAAAATTTTAGGCTGTCGGGGGAGGATTCCCGCCAGGAAACGGATCAAGATGGCAAAAACAAAAGTTCTTATCTGCGGGATTTTACCGCCGCCGAATTTCGGGCACAGCATGATTTACAAAGCGCTCATGGAATCCCGTTTCGTTGAGGAATTGGATGTCGTTTTCTTTAACATGAAATTCTGGTCCTATGAAAAGCATAAAAAAATCACAGTTCGAAAACTTCTGCAGATGATCGCGTATTATGCGCGGTTTCTTGGCTTGATTTTTTCCCGGCGTCCCCGGTATATCCTTTACGCCATGAGTTTTGACAAGATGCCGTTTTTGAAAGATTTTCTGTTTTGCATGACGGGGTGGGCGTTAGGGCGCAAGATCGTCATCCACGACATGGGACAGTATCTCCGGGAACTTTATGATTCATCGAGCCGGCTTTACCGGGGACTCATCCGGTTTTTCATGCGCCGTGTCACGGCCGGCATTGTTCTAGGGGAGGCGCCGCGCCGTGTTTATGCGGGGTTCCTGGACCTGGACCGCGTGATAGCGGTGCCGGGGGCGGTCGCGGATTCGGCGCCGCGCTCCCCGCGGATTTCTTCTCCACGGAATAATGGGACCATCAATGTTTTGTATTTTTCTTTTTTAAGCCGGTCCAAGGGCATAGGGACGGCCTTGAAGGCGATCCCGAAGGTGGTCAGGACAAATTCTCGGGTCCGTTTTACCATCGCCGGGCCTGTGGAATCGGAGAACCTGCTAAAGGAGATGAATCAGTTTTTGGACCAGGAGGACCTGCGGTCTTTTGTGAATTACGTCGGTTACGTCGGTGACGACGATCAACGCACCGGATATTTTCGCGACGCCGATATTTTTATTTTTCCGACGCACCGGGATGTTTTCGGCCTGGTCCTTTTGCACGCGATGGCGGAGGGCGTTGCGGTTGTCGCATCCCGGGAGGGGGCGATCCCGGAGATTATTGTCGACGGGGAGAACGGTTATCTTTTTTCGAAAGGGGATGAATCGGGCCTGTCTGAAAAAATTCTCGCCCTGGCGGATCAACCCGAGACACGCCAAGTGATGGGGCAAAAAAACCGCGCAAAATATCTGGAGCTCTATACTCTTGATCGTTACGCGAAACGGATGATCCAGGCGTTTAAAAACATTGAAGCGATGGGAGGGCCGG
>CAYHZK010000144.1:5262-6268 GCA_964361085.1 uncultured Planctomycetales bacterium | reverse complement strand
TGAAATTTTTCACCTGATCATCTTTCCCGTCGCGAAAGAGCCCCGGGAGGTGCTTGAGCCGGCGATCGCGAGTTTGACCCGACAGAATTTTCCTTTGCAGCAGATCGTGGTCGTCTATGCATTAGAAGAACGGGCTCCCGAGACGACGAAAAAAGATGTCGCCGACCTCACGGCAAAATATCAAAACACGTTTTTTGATCTGTTGACCGTCGTTCATCCCGCGGATCTTCCCGGGGAGGCCCGGGTCAAAGGGGCCAACGCGACCTATGCCGCCCAAAAGGCCGCGCTGCATTTTGAAAAAAAGGGGATTCCCTTTGAGAACATCATCGTTTCGTGTTTCGACGCCGACACCGTCGTCGGTCAACAGTATTTCTCCTGCCTGACCTATTATTTTATGATCACGCCCCACCGGACCCGCGCCAGTTTTCAACCCATTCCGGTTTATCACAACAACATCTGGGAGGTCCCGGGATTCGCGCGGATCATGGAGTCGGGGTCTTCATTCTTCCAGATGGTGGAGGCGACACACCCGGAAAAACTGGTGACGTTCTCCAGCCACAGCATGAGTTTCAAGGCGCTGGTTGACGTCGGCTATTGGCCGGTCGACATGATCTCGGATGATTCGGCGATTTTCTGGAAGGCCTTTATCCATTACGATGGGAAATATCGCGTGGTGCCGATGTATGTCACCTTGTCCATGGATGTGGCCGCCTCAGACACCTGGTGGCGGACCGCAAAAAATATTTATAAACAAAAACGCCGCTGGGCGTGGGGCGTTGAAAACTTTCCCATCGTCGCCCGGGCTTTTCTGAAGAGCCGACGCATTCCTTCTTACGAAAAATTCCGGCACGCCTTCAAACTCTTCGAGGGGCATGTCTCCTGGGCCACGTGGGGGTTTATCCTGACGATCATCGGGTGGCTCCCCACCATTTTCGCGGGCCAGCAGTTCCGCCACTCCGTCGTGTACTACAATATGCCGCAGATCACCGGGACCATTTTCCACCTG
>CAYHZK010000144.1:0-5252 GCA_964361085.1 uncultured Planctomycetales bacterium | reverse complement strand
CTTTCCCTGATCATATCCGTGACCTTAAGCATCGCCCTCCTGCCCAAGACAAAACTGCGCTACCGCTGGGTCAAAAAAGTGATCTTTGCCATGGAATGGTGCGCGATGCCGCTCATTCTGGTCTTCTTAAGCGCCCTGCCGGCGCTGGACGCCCAGACCCGTCTCATGCTGGGCCAAGACATGGGATTTTGGGTCACCGAAAAAAAACGGAAAGGAAAGTCTGATCACCAGTCCACTCTGCCGCCGGCGGTTCCGACATAATCCAGCTTCTTGAGAATAACATTTTTGCTACCGAGAAAAGAAAAACGCGGCACTTTTGTCCTGAAATAGGACAAAGTCTTTCTGTGTCAATACCCCTGAGCGGCCCCAGCTTTATATTCTTTGATCGACTTCATCAAGAAAAAGCCGATCACGCCGAAGGTGATGAGGGGGGCGACAAAGTGCGGGACATGCACGCCAAAACTGTCTAAGAGCATGATGACCCCAAGGAAGAAGATGGAATACATGGCGCCGTTTTTCAAGTAAGGGTAGTTCTTGATCTTGTCAACGCCCCGGATCGTCAGTTCCCGCACGACCATAGCACCCAGGCCGTTCCCAAGAATGATCAACGGCACGGACATGGTAAAGGCGAAGGCGCCGATGACGCCGTCGATTGAGAACGTGGCGTCGAGGACTTCCAGATACATGAGCTTGCTGATGTCCGAAAGGTCCTTTTTGTCCTTGAGCTCGACCTCCGCCCGCATGGCGTACTCTTTGAACCCGTGGGTGATAAAGAAAACGCTCGACCCCACCGACGCGGCAAAGGCCATCATTTTGCTCTTCTCAAGAGCCAGCCAGATGATGACGGAAAGGAGGATGGAAACGACCGCAAAAAACCACACCCCCTGCCGGTTGAAGAATTCCTCCATCGGCAGCCCCAGTTTTTTTGGCTCCAGGAATAACCAATGAAAGAAAAGAAAGATCAGAAAAATCCCGCCCGCCGCCAGGAGCATCGGCGAGGATTCCTCCAGGGCCGCCGCGACGTGAGGGTCATTGCTGAAGGTCGCGGTGAGCGCTCCCCACATCCCCAGCGAAGGGTTTGACATCCAGACAATCAGCCAGGGCAAAAGGCCCCGCACGAGAAAGACGCTGAAAAATATTCCCCAGATCAAAAACCACTTGCGCCATTTTTTGCCCATCGTGGCCAGGACATCGGCGTTGACGACGGCGTTGTCCAGACTCGAAACGACTTCAAAAAGGCACAACCCCAGAACACTCAGAATCAAACTTCCGATATCCATGTCAGACCCACTCTTTGAGTTTGGAAAGCAATGTTGCGGACGAATACATCCCCAGATATTTCGAACAGCCATTGTCATGACAGCGCTGCAGCAGACTGTCAATATCGGCGACGGAATCCCCGAACGAGGCCCCCCCGCCTTGAGCCTCTTCCGTTTTATAAACAACAACGGGGACCCCCATTTTGTTTCCCAGGGCTTTGCGCAGGCCGGCAATAACCTCATCCAAAGGATTTTCGTCCTTCAGGTACAGCTGCATCATAATGAGATCAAAATCCTCCTGAAAACAAAGACGGACAATCTGCCGGTCGTCCTGCACAACCTTCACCGTATAATTTTGTCCTTCCAGCTGTGCCGCGATCCCCTTAAGCGCGTCGGGATCCTGACCAAAGACAAGGGCCTTCCTGGTTCCTGTCGCGGGGCGCGGGGCAACAGGCGGGCGCGGCGTCGCGGCTACAGAATCTAAAACGGCGGGGGCGGCCCCTTCAACCGCGCGTTTAAGATCCCTGCGGATGATCCGCTGAACTTCCGCAAGCAATTGATCGGTAAAAATGGGTTTGGGAAGAAAACTGTCGACATTCATGGCGCGAAACGCGTCTTCCAGCTGATTCCTCACCGTCACGATCATAACCGGGATATCGGCGGTCGCGGCGTCATTCTTTAATCTTTTCAAAAACGCAAATCCATCCATTTCGGGCATCAGCGCGTCGGAAATAATAACATCCGGTTTCACTTTTTTGACCTTCTCCAGCCCTTCCAGACCGTTGGCGGCCGTCGCGATGTCCTCATAGTTCTGCGCCCTAAAAATCTCTTCCAGCAAAAGGCGGGAATTTTCGTCATCTTCTACGATCAAAATTTTTCGGCCCACAGCGCTCCTGTCTGTTAACGCTTTTTTATGGGAATAATGATCCCTATGATACCATTGCTTTCTCTGACGCTCATCAAAATCTAAAATTATTTTAAGCTAAAACGACGACCCTTTCTGCAGCAGAAACTCCCGCTCCCCGGGGGTTGTGACCCGGCCTAAAATCGCATTGCGGTGCGGAAAACGTCCGAATCGGGTGACGATCGCGTGATGCCGTTTGGCAAATCCCAGCGTGTATTCATAGTAAGGGGTGTTGCGGATATTTTTTATCTTTGATTCCCAGGCCAACTCCCCGAAATATCCCACCGACATCGTCTGCGCCTCGAGGGATTCCGCGTGCATGAGCGGCATCGCCAGAAAGATCCGTTCAATCAGATCCAGCTCCCGGTCCCGGCGGGCGGCAATGGCATCCAGCGTCAGCCGCAGGGCCGGAGGATCCGCCGCGAACATCGCCGGCGTCCCGCGGTGCATGTTTCGGGAGAATTGATCAAAGAGAATGATGAGGGCCAGCACCCCCCGGGCCGAGCCCTCCCAGCTTTTATGGCCTCCCCGCGCCGCCTCCGCCAGATCCCGCCCGAACACCTCCCGGATATTCCGATCAAACAAATCATCTTTCGCAAACCACTTGCAAAACGGCCGCCCCTGCCTGTCGATAACAGTGTCGTCGGTCACTCCTTCAAACCAGAACGTCAGGATGTCTTCGATTCTATTCATGATCATCAGAAAAAGGCAGGGGGATGACCGCTAACGGTTCGCGGAATTCGGCGGCTTGTCATAAAATTTTACAGCACGCTTAGCCCGCATTGTTTGACGAACCGCCGCAGGCGGTGAGGAGTTATGCGGGCTGGGATGTAAAGTTTTATGACGCCTAAGCCGCCATGGAGCGAACCGTTAGCGGTCATCCCCGGCGCTCGCTTTTTAACAAATAATCCGCCTTGATATTCTGCAGGCTGCGAAAGATATTCTTGATGATATTCGGATTATCTTTTTCCATGTCGCGCAGCATCGTTTTGATGAGCATCCGGTGCGAGGTGTCGTCGTTGGCGCATTTGGACTGGCCCATGTTCGCGATCCCCAGCCGTTCCGCCAAAAGCTGCATCTTCTCTTCGCGCTCATAAGCCAGCGGCCGGATGATTGTAAGTTTTCCGTCGAAAAGAACCTGCTTCGGGTTCATCCCGCTGATCTCGCCGCGGTAAAACTGATTGAGCAAAATCGTTTCGACAATATCGTCCAGATGATGGCCGAAGGCGATTTTATTGAATCCCTTTTTATCCGCCAGATCAAACAGGGCCCGGCGGCGATGCTGCGACCAGGAGAAACAATCGATGTCCTCCCAGCGCTCGCCCTTGAGGCTCTCCACCCTCTCGATCAGATAAGGAAAATTGTGTTTCTCCAGATAGTCGACCAGGACCTGAGGATTAAAATCCGAAAATTCAAAATCAACATGCACGGCGGTCAACTCAAACGCAATCGGCGCTAATTGCTGGCGGTGCCGCAGGACATGCAAAAGCGAAATGCTGTCCTTCCCGCCCGAGACAGCCACGGCGACCTTATCGCCTTCCCGCAGCATATCATAATCGCCGATGGCCTTGCCCGCGCGGGCGGACACGGACAATAACTCTTTGGGTTCTCTGCTCATACGAGCTTACTTTATACCAGAAAATTTAAAATTCCAGCAAACATATTGTCAGCCATTTCCCGGGCTCCTATAATGCATGAGTCCGGTCAACGCCTATGACAACCTTTAGAAATTTTCTCTTCATCGCCCTCCTCATCGCCGCGGGATGCCTCTCGCTGTGCCACACATACCAATATCATATCTCTCCGGGCAGCGGCGATCAGGACCGGGAACTTTACAACTTTGCAGCCACCCTTCACGGAGAAACGCCGTACCAGGACTATGGGTGGGGGCATGGGCCGCTCATGCCGTATTATTACGCGCTGTTTATGAAATTCCTCGGGGTCAACATCGGCAGTGTCCTTCTGGGAAAAATGGTTCTTACGATCGTCGCCGGGGTATTCCTCGCGCTGGCCCTGTCCTTTTTTGTGCCGTCGCTCCTGGCCTTTGCCGCCGCGTTATGGTTCTGGGCCTATTTCCCGGAATTCGAATTCACCTACAACCATATCGGCGGGATCGCGATGCTGATGGCGGTCATGCATGCTCTTTTGGCTTATCTCAAAACGGGACGGATGCCTTACCTTTACTGGGGACTTCTCTGGATTTTTACGCTCGCCTTCATCAAAATCAATCTTGGGTTTTCGGCCCTCGCCGCATTCCTGATTGCGGTTTATTGGATTGACAAGGATATTCACCGGCCGATGAATGGTCAGCGAAGAAAATTTTATCTGTTGGGGCTGATCGTGCTGCCGGCGTTGGTTCTGGCTGTTGACCTGGCCTTAATCCAGGGGTTGAGCCTCGCCGAGATCCGCCAATGTTTCCCATATCTGAAGAGCGATCACCCCTGCCACAAACCGCTCGAAAAATGTTTTGTCCTCTGGGTCAGGGATATTTTTTCAACATTGACTTCGGCGTGGCCGCACCGTCTGTTCGGCGCGCTGGTCCTCGTCGCGCTGGGGTATGACATCTCTCTTTTCTGGAAAAAGAAAATCCTCCCCCGGCTGAGCCGGCAGATTGTCCTGGCTGTAAAAATCCTTTTCCTTTTTTATCTTTTCACCCTGCATGAATATCTCACCAGCGTGGTCATGGACCGCATCATCTGGGCCAAACCGTTCAGCATGATGTTGTCTTTTATTCTGATCGGGACTGCGGTCCGTCACATCCACAAATTCATCCAGCTGCCGGTCGTGGCCCTGCTGGTCTTTTTCGCCGCCTCCCACCTGCACGAACAGATGGATTTGCTTTTGGTGCGAAAATTGCCAGACCAGCTCGACGCCCCTCCGCGCGGGCAGGCCATCCTCGGCGGCAACCCCCGGCAATGGATCAACACCGTCGAACAGGCGCCCGTTATGGTGGATAAACGGAAAACCCCGGATGGGCCTGGAACTACGGCACGAAAATCCTGAAAAAAATTCGATGATCCCGCCGGGCGCACCATATTAAAATAGGAGGCAAGTTACCTTGCCGTCCTTTTACACCACCGTACGTACCG
>CAYHZK010000143.1:0-6275 GCA_964361085.1 uncultured Planctomycetales bacterium | reverse complement strand
GATCACCGCCTGCAATCCCGCGCCGCAGGCATTGCTGACCGTATAAGCCGGGACACGGGCAGGCAAACCTCCCGAAATGGCCGCCTGTCGCGCCGGATTTTGCCCTCCGCTCGCCATGACCGCATTGCCGAAGACCACGTCATCAAGGCGTTCTCCCAAAAACGGGTGACGCCGCGCCAATTCCAAAACGACGCGGCCCGCCAATTGCCCCGCGGTAAAATCTTTCAAACTGCGAAACGGACTCCCCACGGGCGTCCTCAGACCATCGACGAGATAAACGGATTTCATAGCATCTCACGGGATACGAACTGCGCCATGCACAATATGATTACAGACTGTTAATAATCGCCTCCACGTCCACATACTGCTTGACCACCTGCCGCGCCTCGATGATTTTTTCTTTGTCGCTCTTCTGGATCTTGCAAATCAGGTGATCGATCTTGCCCGCCACACTGTACGTGTCCTCGTCGGACAACAAAACCGGGATCCGGCTCTTTCGCAGGAGATCGATGATTTTTTCATTGGGCATGAGCCCGCCCGTCAGAATGATTCCGGAAACCTGCTGGTCCCGCCCCTTCGTCACCAGATGCGTGCTCACCGCGACCAGAATATTATCCACCCGGTCCCCCGAGGTCAAAACCAGCGTCCCGTCTTTCAGATAGTTGACCATGTTGTAAGGCTCCATGGCCGCCACAATCGTCGTCCGCACCCGCCGTCGCAGATAATCCTTGCCGCACAAGAGGCGGAGATTCAAAAAGCTCATGATATGTTCCGTCGTGGGATCGCGCAACAGCGTATCAAAAGGGATGACGCCCAAAAGGCGGAGCCCTTTGTTTTTTAACCCTTCCGTGACCGCCTTCTTGATCTTGTCCAGCTTCTCGGGCAGGACCTTATTGAGGATGACGCCCAGGATTTCCACCTGACGAAGATCAAACAGGGCCTTGTTGAGCATGATTTCATCGATACTGCGCCCGATCCCGCCCTCGCTGATGATGATCACTTTCGATCCGAGCATCCGGGCCACGTCCGCGTTGGACAAATCAATGACGGAACCCACGCCCGCGTGTCCGGTCCCTTCGATGATGATCGAGTTCTTGCCGCGGATCAAATTCTTATACGCATTCTCGATCTTGTTCCTCAGAATTTCCTTTTGAGGAGCAAAGATGTATTTTTCGGTGTACCCCGGACCGATCGTGACCGGGCTCATGTCCTTCCAGCGCCGGTGGCAGCGATAAACCTCGCCCATGAGGTAAGAGTCTTTGTCGATATCGACGTCGTTGATGGAAATGGTCTGCTGACCGACGGGCTTAAGAAAGGCGGGCTTTAATTTCCGCTCCTGAAAGATCTTGTACAACCCCAGCGCGACCGTGGTCTTGCCGGCGTTCTGGTAAATCGAGGAGATAAAAATATTTTTAATTTTTTTCACAGGGACATTATAGCCCGTTTAAGAAACATTTCACTGGTTTTTTACGACGCATGGATTGCCTTCGGGACGTGAACGGACTTCAGGGGCTTGTTATAGATTTTTTACGAACGTTTAGCCCGCCACTGTTTGACGAACCGCCGAAAGCGGTGAGGAGTTTGGCGGGCTGTGAGTGAAAAATCTATAACGCTTAAGCCCCGAGGGAGTTCACGTCCCGAAGGCAATCCATAGGTGATTATTTCAAAGGATTTTCTGAAAAACGGCGGGGATTTCGTCGGGGAAATCGACGACGGTCACACCGGCGTCCCGGAGGACCCTGACCTTGGCGGCGGCGGTTGTGTCGCCGGAGGAAATGATGGCGCCCGCGTGCCCCATGCGTTTGCCCTCGGGGGCGGTCTTGCCGGCGATGAATCCGACAACCGGTTTCGTGGCCTTGGCCTTGAGGTACTGCGCGGCCAGCTGTTCGTCTTCGCCGCCAATCTCACCGACAATCACAATCCCTTTGGTGTCGTTGTCCTGCATAAAGAGCTCTAAAATGTCGATGAAACGGGTGCCGATGATCGGGTCGCCTCCGAGCCCCACACAGGTCGATTGCCCGATCTTTTGCAGGGTGAGATTATAAACCACTTCGTAGGTCAGCGTCCCGCTGCGGGAAACAACCCCGATGGGGCCGGGCTGATGAATATGGCCGGGCATGATCCCGACCTTGGATTTTCCGGGAGAAATCAGCCCCGGACAGTTGGGACCGATCAAACGCGTCTTACTTTTTTTCAAAACCTTGGCCACCTCAACCATGTCCTGCACCGGGACACCCTCGGTGATACAAATCACCAGCTCGATCCCGGCCGCGATGTCCTCAAGCATGGCGTCTTTGGCGAATTTGGCCGGCACATAAATGACCGCCGTGTTAGCGCCTGTTTGGGCTTTAGCCTCGAGAACGGTGTTGAAAACCGGAATGCCGTGGACATCCTGACCGCCCTTCCCAGGCGTTACCCCGGCGACGACCTTGGTCCCGTATTCCAGCATCCGCTCGGCATGGAACGACCCGTCCCGGCCGGTAATGCCCTGAATCAACAATCTTGTGTTTTCATGAACAAGGATACTCATGTTTTCACCAGACCCACGGCCTCTTGCACCGCGGCGCGCATTGTTGAATGGGTCGCGATGTTTTCGCGGGCCAGCATCTCCTTCGCGATCTCCTCATTGGTTCCGGTCAGGCGCACCACAAGCGGCACCGGGATGTTCAATTCTTTTTTGGCCGCGATGATCCCGCTGGCAATATCATCACAGCGGGTGATCCCGCCGAAGATGTTAATCAAAATCGCCTTGACGTCCCGGTTTTTCAAGATGATCCGCAGGGCGTTCAACACCTTCGCGGGATTGGAGCTCCCTCCCACGTCGAGAAAGTTGGCCGGCTCCCCCCCTAAAAGTTTAATAACGTCCATCGTCGCCATGGCCAGGCCCGCGCCGTTGACGATACATCCGACATTGCCCTCCATTTTCACAAAACTGAGCTGAAAACTCTTGGCCTCCAGCTCGTCGGGATCCTCATAGCTCATATCGCGCAGCGCCTCAATATCCGGATGGCGATACAGCGCGTTATCGTCAAAATTCACCTTGGCATCCGCGGCGATCCAGCGGCCGCGGCCGTCTTTGACCAGAGGGTTGATCTCAGCCAGCGAACAGTCATGCTGAAAGAACACATCAACAAGTTTCTTAAAAAATAACGCGGCCTCTTCGGCATCGCGTCTGTCGGGGAATACGGCTTTAATAAAGGAAGGCCACCTCGCCGGGTCCAGTTCTTTTTGGCCCTGGAGGTAAAATTTATGGATGGCGTCGGGGTTTGTTTTGGCGGTCTCTTCGATATCGACCCCGCCGGCGGCGCTGGCGATCAGGACGACATCACTTTTGATATTGTCGATCGTGACCGCGGCGTAAAACTCCTGCCTGATATCGATTGCGGGGACAATGAAAATCTTCTCGACACTGTAGCCCTTGATTTTTAACTGCCGGATCCGTTCGAACTGGGAGAGAAATTCGGGTTCGGTTTTGACAACCTTGATCCCGCCGGCCTTGCCGCGGCCGCCGACCAAAACCTGGGATTTGAGGACAACGGGAAACCCAAGCCGTTGCGCAATGGCAAGACCGGCCCCGGGATCCGCGGCAACATCCCCGCCGGCAACAGGAATTCCGGCTTTCCGAAAAAGTTCAATCGCCTGATATTCGTGAATTTTCATGGGAGTTTACCGTCGGCTGGGCCGTGATGTCGTCATACAAGTGTAGAAGCATATACTCACTTTTCTTTCTTGTCAAAAGAAAATTTAAAAGTCATCCCCCGCTTTTTCAATGGCTTTAAAATAATTTCTATTCTCCTGCATATTTGACCAGTTCGCGCAGCGTTTTGATGCCGATTTTTCCGTCGGACTTAAGGCCTTTGGCCTTTTGAAAGGCCTTGATGGCGGCCTGTGTTCTGTGGCCTTCCCGCCCGTCGACGGGCCCGGGATCAAAACCGGCCTGTTGGAGGGCCCGCTGCACCGCGGCCATATCGAGCTTGCCTTTCTTGACCAATCCCGCATTGTCCAGGGCCAGCAGTTTCGCCCACGTGGCCTTATCCACAAACCGGGAAGGGGGTATCTGATTGTCTTCCTGAAAAGCGCCGATGGCATTGCGGGTATTGACGCCCAGGACCCCGTCCGGACGGCCGACGTTATAGCCGTAAACCTTTAACAGCGTCTGGACCTTTTCGACATTGGGATTGTGTTCCAGGGGGGTGATCGCGCCTAAGATTTCTTTTTCCTCGGCTCCTTCTTTCTGCAGCGCGCGGTAAACCCAATCGCATCCCGCGCAGTGAATCGCGGCACACACAACAAAAGTGACGAGAAAAAATCGGGACTTCATCATTTCCTGCACCTGCCAACTCAGATCTCGAAGAATTGTCTTACCTTTGCGACGAAAGAAATCGGCGCATACGTTCCTATATAATGGACGTTCCCGTGGGCCTTGCAGCGGGAAAGGATCTCGTCCGTATCGGCAATCTCAGCGCCGACAAAATCCATCGCGCCGAGGGGGATTTCCGTTTTGTATAAAATAACAACGGCTTTGTCCCACAACAGCCCCGAAGGGCTTTTCAAAATGCGGTTCATCTCCCGGGCTTTCTCCCGGATCCACACAAAAACCTTTCTTACAACATCGTCGATGGGCGTCCGGATCGGCGCGTTGATCTGTATCAAAATGAGCTCGGGGTCGACGGCCTGCAGCCGGGACAAAACACGGTCTTCGTTATCATCCGCGACAACCCGAAGATTTTGCCGCCCCAGTTGACTGGACATCTGCCGCATCACGTCCCTGTCGCTGCCGAAAATAAAAACCTTTTTCTTCTCCGTGTCCGACGGAGGGCCGACAGCCTTCGGTTTCAGTTGAACTTTTCCGCTCACAGGAGGGGGGGATCCTTTCAAAATTCCGTCTTAAATTTCAACAGCACCCGGTCATCCGGCTTTTCATACAGCCCAAAATTTTCCTGATTGCGGATTTGCAGCAACTCCTTGTCGACTTCAATGGAAAGATGGCGATTGAGCTTAATCTCGGCGTCCAGTTTGTGCTTAATGTCCGAGACGGCTGTGTCCGTGCTGCGCTCCTGTTCGACCTGATACCCCACATCGATGCTGTCCGTCAATTCTTTTTTGATGCCGATGCCGTGCGTCTGGTCGTCGTACAGGATGGAAACGTCCTTGATCCCCAGTTTTTCCGCCAGACGCCCCCCTTCGCCGCCCAGCAAAAAATAATCGGCCAGGTCTTTGGCCAAATCGGGCGTGATCTTCTGTTGATCAATGGAGGTCGCAACACTATCCAGGCTTTTCCCCGTCAAAAACATGAGCATCAATTGCTGCTCCGGCACGCTGGGCGTTGAGGCGAAATGCCATTCCGGCGAACGCGGCGTCCCTTTGAGGGCGACATCGATTGTGGTTTTGCCGATCACCGATGTTCCTTTGACGTCAAACGCAGGAATGCCCCATTCCTGCGCGAAAAAAAGTTTGCTTTCAGAGAGCCGCATCACGGCATTTTTTGTTCTCACCCTGCCCTGCGAGACCGATAATTGCCCCGCTGGAACATATCGGTCGTCGCGGCGTGTCAGGATCAATTCCAGGTCCCCCGGGCCGTCCTGCAGCGTGAATTTCGGCAGAGTCAGTTCCTCGACATGAAATTTTCCTTTCACGTCCAGCCGGTCCACGGGGCCGGTGACATACAGATCGATATCCCTGATCCTCCCCGTCGGCTTGCTGGGAATCTTGTGCGGCAAAATGCTCAAGATCTCCTCGACGGAGATTGTGCTGGAATAAACATTCAGATTCAAAAGACCGTTTCGGTAATGCCCCGACAGGACAATGGGGTCGCCGTGCGGCAAAAAAAGACGGATGTTTTCAAATTCGGCGATGACATCCTGAAAATTCAACGATGGCAGATTGACATCGATCCGCTGAATCCGGACAACGCTCCCCGCCGGAAGCCCTTCCATATTTTTAAATTCCACATTGCGCATCGATAACCCGTTCGTCAGATCACCGGCTAATCCTTCGATCTCGATGTCCTCGGCGTTAAACATCCCCGGCATGACGGCTTCGGACACAAGGCGGGCCCCCTGCGTTGTCGCCAGGATCACGTAAACACCCATCACCGCCAGCAACACCACCGTTAAAAGAATCAACCGGTGAGCGTGTTTCATAAAATCCTACCATTTCTTAAAAACAAAAAAGCGCAAAAGACAAACGGCGATTCTCCCTTAAGATCGAGTAGGGGGCTGAGTCGCCTCCGCCGCCCTCTCACACCACCGTACGTACGGTTCCGTATACGGCGG
>CAYHZK010000142.1:574-6296 GCA_964361085.1 uncultured Planctomycetales bacterium | reverse complement strand
CAAAAAGCTCGCCGCGCGCGCTTAAGGCCATCCCCCCGATACGGTCGAACTGTCCCCTGCCGGCGCCTTCGGAACCGAACGACAGGGCGACGTCCTGATGACTCTGTTCGATCTTCTTGACACTCTGCTCCGCGGTTTCAGTGATGTAAATCCCTCCCCAGGCATCGACGCTGAGCCGTTCCGCCCGGGGAAGAAAATCCTTGTTGTTCAAACGGCAGGTGAATTCTTTTAATTTTTCGCCCGACGGGGAATATTTGACGATCTTGCCGGGTTCAGGAATAAGAGCATAGATGCCGCCCTCGCGATCCATCCCCAGATCCACCGGACAGCCCTCAGTCATAAAATGATTTAGATAAATGCCGTTGGGGCTGAAGACCTGCACCCGTTTGTTGTCCCGGTCGGCCACGGACATCAATCCAAACCGGTCGACAACAACATCCCCCGGGAATTGAAACTGCCCGACGGCCGTTCCCGATGCCCCAAACGAAAATAAAAATTCGCCCGCCGGATTAAAGACCTGCACGCGGTTATTGCCGCTGTCCGCGACAATGATCCGCCCCTCCGGCGAAACGGCCATCGCCCGCGGGGCGGTGAATTGACCGTCCGCGGCGCCGTTTACGCCAAACGCCAGTTTCCGGTTCCCCCGGCTGTCAAAAACCAAGACCTGCGCCGCGCCGGCGTCGAGAACATACATATCCCCGCTGGCTGTGAGGACCATATCCACAGGTTTCACAAGATCCGTCCTGAACTCCGACTGAAATTCCACATTTTCCAGCGCCCAGGCCGAAACGGCAAGACCCAACATCAAAAACCCACCCAGAAAAACAGTCAGACTGCCTCTGGGGAAAAATCTTCCTAATGTCATGCTCTCAATCATAATTCCACAGCTGCGATTATCCATATTTTTTTTAGGTTTGTCCCAAAAGAACCACTCTTTCTCATTTCTGAGATGGCGAGCAAAAGCCAATGCGACTTTTCGGTTTCTCGGGAGGATCCAAAAGTTGTTTAAGCGCTTCAAAGACTACATTAAACTGTTGATCATATTTTCTCTCCATTTCTTCGATCTTTACCTTTAGGACTTTCGCGTGATGGCAAATTCTCTCAGCGATGTGAATGCTCTCATGATTTGAATATTCACCTGGATGGCCTTTTCACTATTGAGAACGCTTGAAAGCATCGCCACACCTTGTTCTGTAAAGGCATACGGAAGATACCGTTGCCCACCCCAACTTGAGGTGCCAAGTTGGCACCTCAAGTTTTGATATTCCTCTTTCGTCAATTCAAACATAAAATCGCTTGGAAAACGAGAAATATTCCTTTTTACGGCCCTTTTTAACTGCTTACTTTCAACACCATAAAGACTGGCCAGATCAGAATCCATCATGACCTTCTTATTCCTAAAGAAATAAATCTTTGCCACAATTTGTTCAATGTATCCCTGATCGACCTGTTTCAGATTCAATTGGCCTTTTGACATGTTCCCTCCTCTGATGTTGGGTAGTGACGGGAAATCGGGGAGGGGATTGTGTTTGGAAAATATTATTTCAACGCCTCCAAACCGCGGCGGCAGATTTCTCGGGCGTAGTCGGTCCAGACGCCCTGGCCCCAGTAGCGGAAACAGCTTGTCTGCGAGAGCAGAAGATATAACAGAGACTCTTGATAGCGGGGATCGTGCGCGTCTTCTTTTCCGTCCCATTTTTTGTGAAATTCAGCGCTCAGCCGGTTGATGGGATCCAGGACACTTTCATAACCCTTGACCCAGCTGCGGTCGCTCGTCCATGAACCCCGGTCGAGGTTGAACCCGCGATCCTTTTCATGAACCGTTTTGATGGCGGCATCGCAGGCCCCGGGCCCAAAGGCGGTCACGTGCTCCCATATCCGGTGCTGCGAGACAGGCTGGACCGGTGTGAATTTCTGCTCGTCCGCGCCTTTTTTCCCTATGAGATCAAGGTATTCCGAACCGTTCATCGCGACGACACCTTCCGTCCCGATCTGATCGAACGCCACACGGTAGGCCGGCACAAATTCATTCATCATGACCCCGCCATTTTCGCCGTCGCCGATCTGGCAGACATAAGGCGGGATCACGACGTCGGCGTATTCCTGCGGGGACAGGGTTTTGGCTTCATAAAACGGCTGCATCTGGGCGACGAGCTTGGTATCGGACCCTTGAGTTTTGATCAGGATCGTGATCTCCTGAGTCTCACCCAGAGAATTTTTGGCCACGAGGCGATGGGGAAAATGCGGCCGCCGGATCCCGGTGCCGTCCAGATTCTCAATCGTATGCTCCTGCACCATGAGCCATTCATAGCCGCATTCCTTTAACGCCTTGACGTATTCGTAACACACATCCGGATGGATCGGCAGGTGCATCTCCGGCGGAGAAAACCCCTTGACGCGCTCCGCGGCCTCGCGCCCGAAGATCGCGGCAAAATGCGACCGCCAGGCCGTCATATGCAGTTTAAAATCCGGCACCGGCGTCGACGACGCGACCGCGTGCGACCACATGGTCCCCAGCCACTCCACATGGCGGTAATACGCCGGGTCCGAGGCAATGGCCTTGAGATTTTCCAAAACCCGCCCGCCTTCCATCTGACGCAGCCCCCAAAAAAGGTTTCCCGAATAATCGAGCATGACGCGCGGATTTTTTCCCTGCGTGACCATCTCACGGATGATGTCCGACATCCGCACGTAACAGTGCATAAAGACCGGCGCGTTATGGTTGTCCGGGATGTGCTGATGCTCCATCATGTACTGGAGGTTGGAAATCAGCGGGGACGTCGTCAAATCCCCCGTCGCCGCGGGGATCGTCGGCTGGTGCATATGAAGCGCGATCCCGAAGGCCGCCTGGCAGCGATCGAGCGGGATGTTGGAAAACGGCGCATACAGGTTTTTCTGTTTGCGCTGACAGAGTTTTTTCAATTCTTTTTCATGAGCCCACAGATTGGGCATGCCGTTTAAAATATCGGACATATGTCCTCCTTCACTTAACGCCTGGCTTTTATGTTTTGTTTTTTCTTGCGCGTCCCGGGGGATTTTGTCTTTCCGTAATAGGAGGCGCACTCCAGATCCTGGAAAATATTGTCCCGCTTTTCAAGCTCGCCGAGCCACTCCTTGTCCACCGCGTCATTGAGAAGATCGTCGCGCAGACGGCTGAACCGGGAGATGTGCTGAATAACCCTCTTCTTCGCGTAAGGCACCATCGTTCCGGTTTTCATGATAAACGGCCAGTCGCTGGCCTCGGCCAGCAGCAATTCCCGCGCGGCCTGGTTGAGCGCCCGACGGGTGAGACTGTTCCGGCGAGGGTTGGTGAGCTGCAAAGAAAATTTTTCCGCCAATGCGATCATCCGCTTTCCCGCCGTGTGCACGTGCCGGTAGACCCAGTCATTGGAATCATCGAGCCACTGCTCCGCGTATCCTTTGTACCCCCAGCTCGACGCCGACGGCACGGTCATCTGGTTGACCGGATACTCTTTCAAATACTCGGAAGGGGTGATCATCTGAATGGTGTCCTGGTCGTGATAAATCTTGCGGGCCAGGAATTCAATCCACTGCGGCCCCTCATACCACCAGTGGCCAAAAAGCTCCGCGTCATACGGGGCGATGATGATGGGTTTGCGGTCCATGTGGGCGGCGAGGTGCTCAACCTGTTTTTCGCGGTTGAACATAAAATTTCCGGCGTGACTGGCGGCCTTGTCCCTCGCCCAATCCGGGCGGTAGGCCTCTTTGTATTCGGTGTCCCCGGTGATGCGCCAGTATTTGATGCCGGTATTGATCCTGATCCCGCCGGGATGGATGTACGGACGGATATAATCGAATTCCAGATCAAAACCGATGTCTCGATAGTACTCGCGGTAATCGGCGTCGCCCGGATATCCTTCTTTGGCGCTCCAGACCTGTTTTGAAGATTCCCAATCCCGCCCGAACGCCGCGACCCCCGACGGACAATACACCGGCGCGTAAACGCCGTAACGCGGCCTGGGGTCCCCGTGCAGCAGCCCGTGAGAATCGATCATAAAATACTGGATCCCCGCCTCTCTCAAAAATTTGTCGACCCCCGGATAATACCCGCATTCCGGCAGCCAAATCCCCCGGGGCGGACGGCCGAACGTTTTTTTGTAGTGTTCCACGCCGATCATCACCTGGGCCCTGACGGCATGCGGGTTGACATTGAGGATCGGAAAAAAGCCATGCGTCGCCCCGCACGTCATGATGTCCAGATACCCCTTATCCTGAAACGCCTTGAAGCCCGACACCAGATCCCGGTTGTATTCTCCGACGAAGGTGTCGCGCGCCTCGCAGAAATGCTGATGATACATCAGGGCCAGGCCGTGATAATGGGGCAAAAATTCCGTGCGGGTCAATTCCTTGCGCGAAAGTTCGATCAAGCGGTCGATGTGGCGGATATACCGTTCCTGCAGGAGCGGGTCCTGCAGCATGGAGACCAATGTCGGAGTCAACGACATCGTGATCCGGAAATCGACCCCATCCCGGCTCAATCGCTCAAAAACCTTAAGCAGAGGAATATACGTCTCGGTGATCGCCTCGTAGAGCCAGTTTTCTTCCAGAAAATATTCTTCTTCCGGATGACGGACATACGGAAGGTGCGCGTGAAGGACTAAACAAACGTACCCTTTTGGCATAACGTTTTGATTCCCCGCAAAATTCAGGGGTTATACTTGGTTTTTGTCCGGACGGCCGATGTCTGGATGCTGCGTTGTTCGACCTTATCGGCGGACTCGGCGATAAAATCCAGGGGGATGGTTCCGTCGGGGAGAGAAAAGTGCAGAGAGAAAGTCCCGTCTTCGCGCAGTTTGATATTCTTCTGGCCCAGGTGGACCGTGGCGTCGGGTTCCGTGCGGCCGTAGACAATCAGTTCGGTGCCGATTTCGAAAAAAAAGGTTCGCTTCCTTCCCTGGTGATGTTCGCTGGCGCCGGGCCGTTCGCTCGCCCCGCCTTTCTGCATAAACTCCGCCGACGCGCCCCAAAAAAATGCCTGCGCATGTTGACCGCCCAAAAACTTTTCCGGAAGAAAGCCTTCACGGATCGGACTCGGATTGCCGTAACTGAGAGTATCCTTAAAAGATTTTTTTTCCTTGTGCTGTTCCGCTTTATGAGACTTCGCTCTGCTGCCGCGAACCCGCCGCAGCAACGGAAAAAGCTGCGAGTAATAGGCGCGAATATCATTTTCCGACAAATATCGTCGACGGGACTTCACCGGCGCTGCCACGGCACCCCGGCGTTCGGCCCTGGGCCGCTCCAGGATAAAGGGAGCGGAAACATCCTCCTCTTTCCGCTCCATCCAAATCACGTCGCGGCGCTCCGAAAACGAAGCCCTCGGGGTCGAGACACAATTGGAACGGGCCAGACTGTGAAACTGTCCATCAGGAGTCTTTAACCCGATCTCCCCGCAGTAATTGACATTGTCCCTCCAGAGCTGGATGTACCAATGGCTGGTGTGCGGCCCCACATCGAGATCAAAAGAATGATTGGCGTTCTTTCCGTTAAAGTCAACCTCCGTCACGTCGTGCATGCGCAGGACATACCGGGATTTTTCAAAGACACGGCCAAGCTTTGTTTTTGCCGCTTTCGAAGAGGCGGGCGAGATTTCCCAATACGCATGGAGCCAATGCGGATCGCGCGGGATCAGGGTCAACTCGGTCACATCATATCTCGAGGGGAATTCGCGGGCGTCGATGTTGATGTTTTTATTGATCCTGGG
>CAYHZK010000142.1:0-564 GCA_964361085.1 uncultured Planctomycetales bacterium | reverse complement strand
TAATTTCCCGGAGGCGTTGAAGGGGCCGAGGACGGTTCAGGCCTTGCCGGTCCGCGGGCGTTGCGGCTTTTCGATATTGTGCTTTCTTTCATCTCAAGTGCCATAAGCTCTCACGTTACTCCAAGTAAACCGTCAACACCTCATCCGCAATGATGTCCCACGAAAAAACCGTCTCGACGGCAATCCTGCCGTTGCGGCCCATCCAACGGGCGTGTTCAAAATCCGAAAGCAATGTCCCGACCCCCCACGCGACGGATTCGGCGTTGTCGGAGGTTTTTAATCCGTTCACATCGTGCCACACGATTTCGGAAGGCCCGCCGCTGGCTGTCGCGACAACAGGTTTGCCCGCGCTCCAGGCCTCCAGAATCACAATCCCGAACGGTTCGTTGCGGCTGGGGACGCAGACACAATCGGCGGCCTTAAAAAGATCTTTCAAAACCCAGCCGTTCTGGTAGCCGAGAAAACGTGTCGCGTGGCCGACACCCAAAGACTGAACCTGATTCTCCACATCGCGCCGCATCTCCCCGTCGCCGGCAAAGACAAACTTGGCGTTGGGATAATGAT
>CAYHZK010000141.1:0-6332 GCA_964361085.1 uncultured Planctomycetales bacterium | reverse complement strand
GTCATGCATGTCGGCGATGCGGTGGCGATGGTGAAGGACGAAGAGGGACGGATTCATGTCAGTGAAGAATATCAGCCGTGGCGTTCCCCGGAGATCAAGGGGAATGGGGTCGAGGAGAAAGGATACTGGATCGACCGTGGGACGCTGGTGAGTGTGGTGAGGCGGTCGAAGCTGTCCCGCGCGGGCGGTCTGGGCGGGGAAGACTGGGATGTGGTTTTAAACCGGACGGCGGATGTTTATGAGGTGAAGTTGGGGCGGGAGAGTGTGGTGATTTTGGGGACGAAGGATGTGTGGGGCTATGACGGGCGCGACGACGGAGAGTCTGTTGTGGGACATCGGGTTTATGAGAGTCTGGGGGATGTGCCAGAGCGGCTGCGGGGGGTGACGGGGCGGCTGCTGAATGGAGAGGCCTCGGTCGTCTCGCTGGTTCACGAGGCGATCAATCCCGCGGCGGCCCGGTATCCGGCCCTGATTGTGAAGAAACCCTCATCGAGCGAACCACCGCCGGACGCCTCCTCGCCGGTCCGCGCCGTCGCCTTTGATATGGACGACACGCTGTACAGCAGTATTAAGTTGCGCGAGGAATATCTTTTGGCCGGACGGGTCTTTCTCAAGGACGCCCTTTTGGAGCACGGCATCCGGCTTTCGATGGAGGATGCTGTCGAGGTCTTTAAATATACCCGCGCTCAATTGATGGAGCAGATGGAAAGTTATCCCACGTCCGTCGAGGTTTTGAAGTATCTGGGATTGGATATCAGTAAATTCTATGGTTTTATCAATCTCCATGTCGATCCGGCCGGCATGATTGACCCGGATCCCGAATTGCGGCAGTTGCTGGGTCTTTTGAAGGAGACCGCAAAACTGGGATTAGGTGTCTTGACGAATAATAGTCTTCCCCAGACAGAAAAAATCCTGGCCCGATTAGGGGTCATTGAGTATTTTGATGTTTTTGACACGGGCGACCGGAATCCCAATCAGACCAAGGCGGATCCCCGGGCTTTTATGCGGATCGCGGCAGCCCTCGATGTTTCTCCGTCGGACATGATCTTTTTGGGCGACAACAAGGACATCGATATTATCCCGGCTGAAGGTGTCGGGATGTTTGGGATCCAGGTCCAGTCGATTGGTCATCTGCATTTTATCCTCAAACGGCTTGTTGAAAAATCCCGCGCGGGAATCCTGGATACGCGGATGATGAGCAAGTCTGATTTTGCGGACCGGCATTACACATCCTCAAGTCCCCTGAAAGGTCGTCGGCCGGGCGTGCTGAAAGTTTTAAGACTTTACGGCAGTTTGATGGCCTTGATCGCCGGGGCTCAAGTTCCAGAGGTTTTGGGGCAGTCTAACAGCGTTCCGTCGAGCAGAAAACAGATTCTTAAACGCAATGTTAAGCCGGTCACGCCGTTGGGAGAGGTCGGTTTTGTTTACTTTGGCAAAAGACCGTCTGTGTATCAAAAGAATGCCGATGGGAACAAATCCGATAAACAGGGGTCGCTACATCTGGGGGTTGATATCGAGGCCCCGTACGGCAGTCCGGTCCTTGCGATGGCGGACGGTCAGGTCATTTACCGGGGAGAACAGCCGCAAGGGTTTGGCCATATGGTGATTATAAGAACAGAGCTGGCTGTTTCGGACACGGAGACGTATTACCTGTATCACATTTATGGCCACCTCAGTAAAAAGTCTGTGAAAATTGGAACAGAGGTCCGCAAAGGATCCGTGGTCGGTTTAGTCGGAATGAGCGGGCGGGCTTCAGGTCCGCACCTTCATTTGGAAACGATCCTTTCAAAGGTCAAGATTCCTTTGAACGATATGACCGCCGCGCCGGCGGGGTTAACAACGCAGCAAAGGTCCGCGTGGCTGAACCGATCCTCGACGGAGAGTTATGTCATGTTGATGAAGGCCGTGGAAACAGCGGCCGCGTTCCCGCCGGCCCTGGATGCCAGGATGTCGCTGGATGTCCTAAAGAAGTCCCATGTCACGTTTGCCCACATGGATCCACTCCATCTGATTGAATACTTTAACAAAGTCCAGGACCGTACGGATGAAACACAGGATTCCGATTCCCTGCCAGAAGAGAATGACCGGGGATCGAGTCCCGTCGGTGACGGGCAAAACGGGGACATGGGGCGGCTCATGGATTCGCGCGCGGCCATTGCTGTTTTGATGATGATGCGGCGCATCACCGGACGGGGCGGGATTGACATCGCAACGGTGCCGGATGACGAGATGTTAGAATTTCTCGCGAATGTTGAACGTATTCTCAACGAACCGTCCAGTCTGCGCGTCATGGAAAAACGTTTGGATATCAGGCAGCTTTTAACTGTGTTAGACACCGTCCTCTTTTCGCCATTCTCAACGGGGGATATTTTGAAGAAAACAATCGATGTTCTCTCGGCTGTCGGTCGGGAGGAAGACCGCGGAGTGTTCGTAATCACGAATGACGATTCACGGGAGGTCCTCCGGCGGTTTATTGACGGCCGGATTGCCAGGAATGCTGTTGTGAGTCATGTCCCGCCCGAAGAGATCCGGTCGGCCGTCGTTTACGCCTTCCATCGTCTTGAGGCGTTCGCGGATGTTGAGTTTGTTTATCGGAAAGCCGTGGACTCCGGCACAGACGATTGGGTCCGCCGTGTCGCTGCCGGCACGCTCAGACGCATGGTCGGCGCCGATTTATCTTTGATCGTGAAGATTTTAACTTTCCTGAAGAATGACATGGGGACCAGGCGTGATGTCAGCCGCCGTGAGGGCATTGTCGCGTCGTTGACGGCGATTTTGCCACAGCCGCAAGAGATCCTCCCCGACATGGTGAGGGCCGTCATGGACATGACCTTCTTCGCGGCACCCGTCAAGCAAAACCTCCGGCAGGAATTTGTTCGGATTTGGGACGCGGCCCTGGAGTTCTTTGACGTTGCGGGCGCGTCCGCCCTGGAGATCCTCGCCCGGCAATGGGATTCCGACAATATCGAAGAACGCAGCCGCGCCTCGTTGCTCCTGCAGGATTTAGATCCAAAAAGTGTTTTCCCCGTTTTGATGAAAGCTTTAGGCGGATTACAAACGCTGGAAAATAAGGCGGCCACACTTTCGCTTTTGGCCCGGATCAGCAAAGGGCATCCTGACCTTGAGAAAAGATTTTATGAGTTTTTGCGCGATAACGGTCCCTTCTCCTCGTTTATGGTTGAAGCCGCCCGGCAGGAGGCATTGTATTATCTGAGCGACGGCCGCAGTGCCGTGGAAATTTACCAGCAGGCGGGGTTAAAAGAATTTCAATTGTATAACCTGCGAATGCAGTCGTATTACGCCCTGCGGGGGATTGTGATCGGCAATGGCGAGGCCCGGGACTTTAATATTCTGGCCAGGGCCATGGAGATTGGCGACATTAAAACCGCAGATTTCCGTTTTATCATCCGGTTGATGGTGTTGTTCCATCAAGGGTTCTTGCTCAACAGCGAACCGGTGTTAATTCTGCCAGCGGGGAGCGAAGGGATCGGCATCGAGCAGCGCATCCGTTCGTTGTCGAGCAGTAAAAGGCCTTATTTGCGGTATCGTCCGTTACATCAGGGACAGCGCGCCCTTCAGGGGACGTGGCTCCCGTCGCCTTTGGAAGGATATTTCGGGCAGACGATCAATCAGATCCGGGTCATTGATTCAGCATCGTCACCGGTCTCCGTGATCCTTAAGGAGTTCCTCGGTTCTCTGGATGTTCTGCATGGCAAGTTTCCGGCCGCCCCGGCGGTCCATGATCAGGAAATCTTTTTCAGCCCGGCGGGATCTCGTTTAGACAAGGAAAAGGGATTAACCCGCAGGGAGTTTATTGTAGGTCTTGGACTGGGTGTGCTTGGTCTTGGAGCAACGGCTCTTTTCGCTCGCAGGTTCCTGGAACAACGTTCAGAATTACAGAAAAACAGAGAGAGTCACCAGCTGTTATTAAGATTTTTGGATGGGGTGATTCAGGAATTTACGCTTCAAAATAATCCGGCCCTTGACCATGTAAAGGCTTTCCGTGATGCGGCACAGCAAAAATTGTTGGTGATTGCCTCAAGTGGAAAAGAAGATGGCGCGACATTAGCCATGGTTCAGTACAACCTTGTTCGAAATCAAAAAGGCGAGGTTATAGAGACCCGTGCCGACGTAGGCGCTAATTTGAGACGCTTTGATGAATTATTTAAGAAAATAAAAGTCAATCCCCTTTATAGGGAAGTGATTATTGCCACGATCGTAAAGGAAGGAGCGACTCTGGTCGATATGCTTCAGGAGCCCCATTTTGACTTTTGGGTCGAGAGCTTGAGGTTACAGGAACAGTTCTTGAACAGGCCATTTAATGTTGATGATCCTCTCTCGGTTGAATTGGCCAAAAGAACAACAGCCCATGTTGTTGAGGGAGAAACGATAGGGTTTCGACATCTGTTGGCCTATTTTGAAAGACGAGGGATTTTGCCAGACAACTTCAGACAGATTGGTGAGAACGAATCAAACAGATGGCTTTCGGCCATTTTATATCTTTATTGGAAGTTTTTAATGGCTGTCCAGGGTAGGACGGGCCAGGACAGAGAACGGTCGCTTAAGCTGAACATCTTTGTGGATCATCTCGTTGTAACTCATCCCGACTTGGTAAAAGCGATTATCGCTATTGGACAGAAGGAAGGCACAATAACCTATGATCCCGGGACCGGCAAAATGAGCGGAACTCCGGAGGCCATGCAATTCCTGATTGACCCGCAGTATGTGGGAAGGGCCTCCAGCCCGGTGAGTGTTTCAGTCATCAAGAACAGTCGCGCAGTCTTGGAAATGTTTCAGAGACGATGGAGCCATATCGTTTCAAAGATGGGATTAAACAAGGCCGGTCCAATCCGGGTTGCCAGGAACAAGTTGCCTCATCCTGAAATAAAACCTGCCGGTGTATTGATCTGGGCGGCTCTTTTAACAATCAATCATTTCTATATGGGATTGTCGCAGGCCGCCGATCGGCCCGGGACAAGCGCGCGCCATACTGGCGCCATGCCCGCTCACCCGGCGACTGAAGTCTTCGCTCAAAAATTATCGATCCAAATTCCCTGGACGGCAAACGAAGTTCTGGTTACCAGCTTTGATCAAAACCTCAGCGCCCAACAGATTGCTGCAGCTGTGGAGAATCGATACCAAGACCATATTCGCCTTGACTCGACGTCGATGAACAGTGTGAATGACATTTTGGCCATCATTCAGAAAATTTTTCCCAATACGGTCGTTGTTTTAAGCAAAACCGATCAGGGGAAGGATGTTATTGCCGCGGTTTATGTTCTGCCCAAGGGGACGGCTTCCAAAGATGAGGAACCCGAAGAGTCAGAGGAACCTGTATCGGCCAAGGAGGAAAGAAGGGAACTGGAAGTTCGCAGGCAGATCAACGCTTTAATAGAAGAGAGCAAACGTAATCCCGAGGCCGTACTGCAACGCCTCTCTGTGGTGACCAATTCACCACCGGGGGACGTTTCCATTTCCACGATGGCATTTTATTCACCCGAGACCGTTGTTCGGTTGCTCCGGTATGATTTTAACAAGACGGCCGATGTGATTGTCACAAAATATGGGTATATGGGGTCGGTTACAGATATTATTTTACCGTTGAGCGCCGAACATATGGATCTCGCGTTGGGCATTGTCAGGTATATGAAGGATAATGCCCCTTCACGGGAGTCGGAAGAAATGTTCCGCCGATTTGCATATGCTGCTGCGGATCAGGGCCTCTTGGATGCCCGAACCAAGAGAGCGGACGCTCTTAGGCGGGCAATGAACGATTCTTTTGAAAAGGAATGGATACAAAGGAATGAAAAAGCTGCTTTACAGGATGTGATTGCTGTGGAAAACGACCGCCTGAGAAGCATTCTTGGACGCGATGATGTCTTTTCAACACGACCTCAGACGGATGTTAACCATATTATTCTAGGTGGCATTCATGAGCGGCTTTACCGGTGGCATGCCCGGCTGCACGGGTTAGCCGGTGAGTCATCGGCGGAACTGTTAAATAAACATCGTCTGGCAAGGGATACCATGTACAAAGAGGCCGCCCTCATGGCTGATTCATTTGAGAGGGCGGAAGAATTAGAAGTTTTAGCCAGGCATTTTATAGACGGAGGAAGTCATACCAGGGCCTGGGAATTATATCAGTCTGGCATGAGGAAAAATCTGCACATCTATGATCGGAAAGGCAATGATTTGCCGTTTTGGTGGGGGCGGGCCTCCTATCGGGCATGGAAGGAGCGCGGGGATCAAGAGGCCCTGGTGATGGCCAGCATATATTATCAGCAACTTCTCAGCGCCGGTTATCCTCTTCAAGCTGACGGGATGGAAGAAGT
>CAYHZK010000140.1:0-6349 GCA_964361085.1 uncultured Planctomycetales bacterium | reverse complement strand
CAGCAAAGAGGCCTGGTTTGAACAGAAATTGAAAGACCCTCGCGTTTTCGATCAAGGCAAGATAAAGGCCCCGGATGAAAAACTGCTCATGCCGAATTTTCAGTTCACAGACGAAGAGGCCGAAGCCATCACCACAGCCCTCCTGGGTTTTGTGAAAGACAAGCCCGCGAAGGTCAAGCCGCGCACGCCCGGGAATCTCACGATCGAGCAGGGGCAAAGGCTGGTTCGCCAGTATAATTGCCAGGGATGCCATAGGATCGAGGGAGAAGGAGGCGCCATCAAGCCCCATGTCGTTGAGTGGCTGGTCAATTTCCAAAACCGGGACAGAGGCGAGGCCGAGGCCGTCGCCGGAAGTTTTAGCCCGCCGAATTTGATCGGTGAAGGCAAAAAGGTGCAGACCCCGTGGCTCTTTGATTTCCTGCATTCGCCGGAGATCATCCGCCCCTGGCTTAAAGTCCGGATGCCGACCTATCAGTTCACGGCGGACGAGCTCAACGCCTTTCTGGAATATTTTAACGCCATCGACAGCGAGGAGTTCCCGTTCACCGAGAAGGTGAACCTCAGTCTGTCGCACGACGAGTTTGTCGCCGCCGAGAAACTGTTCGGGAAAGAGTATTTTGACTGCGGGATCTGCCATATCGTGGGCGACAAAATGCCGGCCGGTTCGCCGGACAGCTGGGCCCCGAATTTTACGCTCGCGGAAAAACGTCTCAAACCCGAGTGGGTCTCGCTCTGGCTTAAGAATCCGCAAGCCATGCTTCCGGGGACCAAGATGCCGACATTTTTTGATCCCAACAGTTTCAGCGAATCCGGGCCCGCTGATATCCTCAATGGCGATGAAGAAGAACATATCCGGGTTTTGCGCAACTACCTCATGACCATCTCAGGCCATTCTAAAAAACCCGAGTCGCAAAACAATCCGCAACCAGTCCCGGTTTCGCCGTAACGCGCCATGTTGCTAAAAATTCCTCTGCTCACGGGCCTGATCTTCGGGGCGGTTTATCCCTTGTGTTTCTGGATCAGCTGCCGTGATCCTTTAAAGAATAATTTTCACCGTTTTCATCTCGGGCTCGCGAACGTGAGCGCCGGGTTATCCACTGTCATTGTATTTTTGACGGCAATCCCATCGAACGAAAAATTTCTCCTGGCCGTATGGCTGGTCATGAGCCTCGGCGTGTCCTGTTTTTACTGGAACAAACCCTATCCTGACCCGAAAATTCTCACAATCCCCGCGTGCCTCGGTATTTTTACCGCCCTGAAAATTCTGTCGCTGTGGCTGCCCGTTTCCTGGCCAGGGCAGGTCATGACGGTTGTCGGCGGGCTGGTGCTGGCCTCCGCGATCTTTGCCATGAATCTGGGGCACTGGTATCTGAATGTCCATGGCCTACCGATCCACCATCTGCGCCGGGCGGTCTATGTCTTCTGGGGATTGGTCGCGCTAAGGGCTGCTTGTGACCTTGTGGGGTTGCTGGAGCAGAGTGTTTTTTACGACGGGGAGTTTCTGCCGTTGTTTCGGTTCATTTTTCATATCGAAGGATTTTTGCTCATCCTTGCCATGTTGTTCGGCACGGTTTTTCCCTTGATCGGTCTCTACTTCGTCAAGGGCACGATCGACGTCAAATCCACGCAAAGCGCGACCGGCATCCTGTACGCCATCTTGAGCGCGGTCCTGATCGGTGATTTTACCTATAAATATTATCTGCTCCGATTCGGCATTGCCCTTTGAATGCAGAAGCATCAACGCCAGCCGTGCGGTTAGCTTGGTCGCTCCATGGCGGCTTAAACGTAAAAATTTTTACGTTCACAGCCTGTCAAACTCCTCACCGCCTGCGGCGGTTCGTCGAACAGTGACAGGCTCAGCGTGCCCGTAAAAATTTTTACAAGCCGCCAAATTCCGCTCTCAAGCTAATCGCACGGCATAAACATGACTTCTATGCCAACCATTTCCTGGAAATGCCCGTCTTGCCGTGAGCACCCGGTTGTTGAAGCCGTCCTCGGCCCGTTGGTCTGTCCCCGGTGTTCGACGACTCACGGGCATATTGAAAATATCGAAAGCGTTTTTAAGTCCTGCCCCATCTGTTCGTGCAGCCAGTTTTATCTGGTCAAGGATTTTAACCAGGCGATGGGCTGTCTTATCATGCTGATCGGCATCGTTTTTGTTCCAAAAACCTACGGTTTGAGTTTACCGGTCATGGCCGCCCTGGACTGGCTCTTGTACCGCCGCATCCCAGGCATGGCCGTCTGTTACCGCTGCGACGCCGAATTCCGCGGCTTTAAAATTCCGGACCATTTCCGCCCCTTTCTTCATCACATCGGCGAGAAGTATGACAAATATCGAAAATAGGCGCGATTTCGCAGCCCGTATTTTCTGTTTTTTGTAACTTTTTTCCCTTGGCCTCGTTAAACGGACAAGAGAGATAAGGACTTTGGCGTTTGGATGAGATGCGAGGCGCAACCGAGGAGTGAAGCGAGGCGTACTGTTAAGTACGTTGAGCGAGCACCGGAGGTTGCAACGAAGCAGATCGCCAAACGAGAAAGTCCTTGAGAGATCGAGACGACTTATGGAGAAGGACGACGCAGACCTCATTCGTGAATTTGCCGAAGGGAACGCCGAAGCCATGGAGACGCTGTTTGAGCGCTACAAAAAGCCTGTCCTCAATTTTGCCCTGCGGATTTTGAACAACCGCGCGGACGCCGAGGATGTTGCCTCCGAGGTTTTTTTGGTCCTCGTCACCCGGCGATATTCGCCTCAGCCGGGCGCCAAATTTTCGACGTGGCTTTTTACCGTCGCTCGCAACGCCTGCCTCACGCGAGTCCGCAAAAAAGGGAAGCTGTTGTCGTTGTGGTTTACAAAGGATTCCGGAGAGGAAGAGCTATGGGATGTCCCGGATGCGGCGGCCCTGCCGAGGGAAGATCTGGCGCGGCAGGAAACGGTCCAGCAAATCCGGCAGGCCATTTCAACATTGCCGGATGAACAAAAGGAAGCCCTGGTTCTGCGCGAATATCACAATCTGAGTTATGACGACATTTCGAAAGTCCTTGGCTGCTCTCTGGAGAAAGTCAAAATCCTGATTTACCGGGCCCGGGAACGCCTGCGGGCGGATTTACCGGCGATGATGAGGGAGGGATAATGAGCGATCATGATAATATAAAAATGCTGCTGTCGGCCTGTTTTGACGGCGAGGCCACAGCGGATGAGGAGAGTCAGGTTCAAGCCCATCTGAAAACCTGCCCTGATTGCCGGAAGTCCTGGCAAGAGTTTTCCAGGATTTCATCGACCTTAAAAACATGGCCGGATGAACAGCTTTCGCCTGATTTGAACCAGCGGATCAAACGGAATCTGTATGGTTTTAAGCCTCAGGAGAAAGACGCCTGGAACAGTCCTTTTAAAATTACGGATGTCCACGTCGGCGGCGCCATCGCGGCGTGTCTTCTGGTTTTCGCGGTTACGCTGGAATTGTTCAATCCAAAACGCGGTGTATTTCAGGTCGCGTCCCGCCCTCAGCAAACCCAATTGGCCGGGCTCAAAAACGTTGAGCCGCCGCCTGTTTCCACATCGTTGGCGACACCGGCTCCTTACAGCTTTAAATCTGAAAATTCCGGAGAGTTCCGGCAGCTGGCGAAGGCGAAAAAAACGGGACCTTATGATTTGGGCCTGGATTCCGTCGCCGGCAATCGCGATCAATTTGCCCGGTTGGAATCGAAGCAGGAACTCCGGGAGTCGATCCCCGTTGAGCAAGGGCGGCGTGACCGTGCCCCGGTTCTTGGGAAAGGGGAAGAGGCGGGATCGGCGGGGATGTTCAGAAATAAATATTCTGAGGCAGACCGATCTGCCGTCGCGTATAAAATGCCGGCCTCGCCGAGCAGCGCCCCGGTCATATCGGAGGACCTCAAAGACACGCGGTTTGAAATCCGGGACGAGGCGGAAGAAAACATTCCCCTCGAACGCGGCAACCGTGCGGTTTACCCTGCCAAAGGCCTGGTCATCGATCCTTACGAACAGAAACCGGACATCGGCCCGCGGCCCCTCGGCGCGGAATTCAATACCGAACAGTACGACGCGCTCGCTGAAAATGAATTCCTCGACGCCTCGGGCAATCCGCTGTCCACATTTTCCATCGACGTCGATACCGCGTCCTACAGCAATATCCGCAGGTTTTTGAACGACAACCGGCTTCCTCCCGGGGACGCGGTGAGAATCGAGGAGATGGTCAATTATTTTGTCTATGATTATCCCCAGCCGCAGGGCGACGATCCCTTTTCAATCACGCTGGAAACTGCGCCTTGTCCCTGGAATCAAAGTCATGACCTTGTGATGATCGGACTTCAGGGCAAAAATCTCACCGCGCAGGAGACGAAACCCGGCAACCTGGTTTTTTTGATCGATGTCTCGGGTTCGATGAACGATCCGGCCAAACTGCCGCTTTTGAAATCCGCGTTCCGGCTTTTTGTCAATCAACTGCGCGATCAGGAGCATATTGCGATTGTCACTTACGCCGGTTCCGCCGGACTGGTCCTGGATTCCACTCCCGGTTATCAACGGCGGCAAATCCTTGAGGCGATCGACCGTCTGGACGCCGGAGGCTCGACCGCGGGCGGACAGGGGATCCAGCTCGCTTACGACATCGCCAAACGGAATTTTATCCCCGGCGGCAACAATCGCGTTATCCTCGCGACCGACGGGGATTTTAATGTCGGGGTCAGCAGCGACGGGGAGCTGGTTCGCATGATTGAGGAAAAACGAAGAGACGGGATTTATCTGACGGTCCTGGGATTTGGGAGCGGAAATTATAAAGATTCCAAAATGGAAAAGCTGGCGGACAAGGGTAACGGCAATTATTATTACATCGACACGATCAATGAGGCGAAAAAGATCCTCGTCAAAGAACTGGGATCGCTCCTGTTTACCATCGCCGGCGACGTAAAACTCCAGATCGAGTTTAATCCCGCCCAGGTCAAGGCGTACCGTCTCATCGGCTACGAAAACCGCACGCTCGCCAAAGAGGATTTCAACGACGACACGAAAGACGCCGGGGAGCTGGGCGCGGGGCATACGGTCACGGCCTTTTATGAAATTGTGAACGCCGGTTCCGCCGAGCCCCACGGGATTGTCGATCCTCTCAAATACCAGAAGAACGTCATCCACGATAGTCCGGAGCTTCTGACGGTCAAGCTCCGTTATAAAAGACCTAACGAGGCGTCTAGCCATCTGATCACCCGCTCGATCCAGCGCCTGCGGTATGAAGTGATGGAGCATGTCGTTTCGGACAATTTTCGCTTCGCCGCGGCGGTGGCGGAGTTTGGGCTGCTCCTTAAAGATTCAAAACATAAAGGCAGCGCCTCTTACCTGCACGTGCTGACCATGGCCCGTCAAGGACAGGGCCCGGACCCGTGGGGGTATCGCAGCGAATTCACCACCCTGGTCGAAAAAGCCTCACGCCTTGTTCCCTCCTGGGCCGGGACGGATCCTTACCCGTATAAAAATGACGAGCCTCCGTCGCCGCTGATGTCCCCGCGTTAGTCATCCTCACAAATCGCTGTCGTTTTTTGACACGGGAAAGCAGCGGAAAAACTAAAAATATTTTTGACATGCAGGCGGCTTTGTGGGATAAATAGATCGTTTTTAGCAGGACGGGGAGACTCGACGCGCGCGCAACCCCCGCCGGCAAACGTCTTGCCGGCAAGCGATTTGTGAGACCCATGATGACATCCAGTGACTGCGAGATCAGAGACATTCCCTTGTTCCAGGGCCTTCCCGCCGCGGATATTCATTCTCTAACAAAACTTCTGACCGAACAGTCGTTCAAAAAAGGAGTCTTGCTTTTTGAACAGGGGCAGGTCTGCGAGCGGATCGTGATTGTCAAATCGGGACGGATTAAGGTTTTCCGGATGTCCTCCAGCGGACAGGAGCAGATCCTGGAGGTGCTGCTGCCGGGCGATACCTGCGCCTGCAATCCCGGGAATCCGTGCTGGTCGTGTTCTTCATCCGCCCAGGCCCTCACGGACGGCGCGGTCTGGACGTTAGCCAGAACGCATTACGTGCGGATGGTCCAAAACAACTCCCACCTTGCCAAATCGCTGACGGATATTTTTGCCAGAAGGCTGTGTAAATTCTGTTCGCTCATCGAGCAGGTTTCGCTCGAAAACCCGCAGCGCCGTGTTGTTAAATTTTTGCTGGACATGCTGGATTCAGGAGAATGCGTCCCGGAAAAAGACCTTTGCGTTCCATTGCCGTTTACCCATGAAGAAATCGCCAGCCGTTTGGGGCTCGCCAGGGAGACCGTGACACGCCAGTTTGCCGCGCTCAAGAAATCAAAGTTGATCCGGATCAAGGCGCACAACGTCACCA
>CAYHZK010000139.1:0-6356 GCA_964361085.1 uncultured Planctomycetales bacterium | reverse complement strand
GATAGCACCCCCGGAAAACATATTCATAATGCCAAAGAGCGTGCCGGCACCGCTGGCGTTGAGCTTCTGAAAATACGAAGCCAAAACAGCGCCATTAACTCCCGGTGTCGGAATAAAACAGCCAATGCGGTAAACAAGGATAATTCCGAGCGTCAGGAGGATTTTTTTCTTTAGCTCCGGAATCTTTAAGCAATTCGCAAAGGCCGATAACATGATCGCTTATGCCTGCTTGTCCTTGGCTGCTGATTTGATTTCTAAAATCAAGGCTTTCTTGTCGACGATTTCCGCCTTGCCGCCGGCACCGGTAATTTTCTCCGCGGCACTTTTAGAAAAACTGTGCGCGCGCACCGTCAAAGGATATTTCAATTCCCCCTCACCCAAAATTTTGAAGGGCTTAAAAACATTATGAATCAAGCCCTTATCTCTCAAGGCCTGGGCATCGACGACAGCGCCGCTTTCGAATTTAACCAGAGCGCTCAAATTAACGACCTGATAAACCAACGGATCCTTGCGACGAAACCCGACCTTGGGCAAACGGCGGATCAAAGGCATCTGTCCGCCTTCGAGCTGACGGATGATCCCGCGTCCCGACCGGGCATGCTGATTGCGGCCTTGCCCGCGGCACGAAGTTTTGCCGTGTCCGCTGCCCGGCCCGCGGCCGACGATTTTGCGACGCTTGCGTGAACCTTCCGGTGAACCGATATCATGAACCTGCATAATCTCTATCCTGATTTTCGAGTACTCGTTAAAAAATCAACCCTGCGCGACATCCGCCGGGTTGCTTGCGCTGGCATCAACGGGCTTGCCCTGCGCAGAATCGAACGGCTGACTGGCCGCAATCTTCAAACGGGTCAAACCGTCAAATGTCGCCTTGACCACATTTGTGGGATTATTGGAACGATGACATTTGGTCAGGATGTTACGGATCCCGGCCCCGTCACAAACGGCGCGGACAGCGCCCGACGCGATAACGCCGGTCCCTTCCGCCGCCGGCTTGAGCAAAACCTGCGCGGCGCCGCAGCTTCCAATGATTTCATGCGGAATGGTCGTCCCCTTAAGCGGAATCGAAATCATGCTGCGCTTGGCGCTGCTCAAGGCCTTTTTGATGGCCGCGGCGACTTCCCCGGCTTTTCCTAAACTGTATCCAACGCGCCCCTGCTCGTTCCCGACCACGACCAGAGCACTGAACGCTAATTTCTTTCCGCCCTTCGTGACCTTGGTGACACGCTTGATCGCCAGGACTTTCTCGAGAAACTCCGAGGGCTCCTCTTCGCGTTTGCGGGGAGAGGGTTTTCTGACGGGTCTTTTTTCTTCCACAACCGGCTCTTCAGTCGGCCCCTCCTCGCCTTCGGGGGATCGCTCTTTTGTCGCCTTTTGCGGCAGGACCTTCTTTTTTCGTTTTAAATCCTTATCAATATCCATGAATCGGCTTCTCCAAAATTAAATCGGCTTGAGGACTCTAGAATTCCAGGCCGCCTTTGCGCGCCGCATCTGCAAAGGCCTTAATCCGCCCATGATAAAGGTACCCACCTCGATCAAAACAAACTTTTGTGACCCCCTTGCTGCGGGCTTTGACGGCAACCGCCTCTCCCAACGCCGCGGCCGCCTCAATGTTTCCGCCGCTCTTGATGCGGGGACGAAGTTCTTTATTGAGGGTGGTCAACCCGAAAAGGACTTTTCCGGTTGTGTCGTCAATGATCTGCGCTGAAAGATTGTTGAGACTGCGATGCACGCACAAGCGCATCCGTTCGCTGGTTCCGAAAACAACTTTTCGAATACGTTCATGCCGAGCGGCACGATGGACTTCCGTTAATTTCATTTTTCCTGACATAGTTGATCTACTTGGTTACCGATTTTCCTTGTTTGCGACGAATAACTTCACCGACGTACATAATCCCTTTTCCCTTGTAAGGCTCCGGACGCTTGAAGTCGCGGATTTCAGCAGCGACACGACCCACAAGAGCTTTATCCGTGCCTTCGACCACAACCGAGGTCGGCTGGGGAGTCGAAATCTTGATTTCTTTGGGAATTTCATATTCAATCGGATGGCTTAACCCGACGTTCAAAACCAATTTGCTGCCCTGGGACTGGGCGCGAAAACCGACACCGGAAATTTGCAGCTCTTTCTTGTGTCCTTTGGTGACGCCCTCGGCCATATTGACCAAATGGGCGCGGGTGGTCCCGTGATTGGCCTTGGCTTGCTTGGAATCGCCCCGTCGGGCCACAAGCAGCTTATTGTCGTTCTGCTTCACCGAGATCCCGAAAGGCAAACTCAACGAGAGTTTTCCCTTGGCTCCTTCGACGCGAACAGAGCCATCGTCGATAAAAACCTTGACATCTTTTGGCAATGCGACTGGAATTTTTCCTATGCGCGACATCATTCACCTACCAGATATAACAAACGATTTCTCCCCCGACGTTCAGCTTCCGCGCTTCGCGATCGGTAACAATACCCTTTGAAGTCGAGACGACCGCCGTTCCAAGCCCGTTAAGCACGCGTGGGATTTTATGATGAGTGACGTAAACACGCAGGCCTGGTTTGGAGATTCTTTTGATCCCTAAAATCGCCGGCGCTTTGTTCACGTATTTAAGATAAACCTTAAACGTTCCCTGAACATTATCTTTCATGAGACGAAAATCTTCGATGTAACCGTCCGTCTTGAAAATCTCAAGCATTTTCCCGACAAGTTTTGAAGCGGGAATGTCCACGGTCTCTTTGCGGACGTGGGTGGCGTTACGGATATTTGTTAAAACATTGGCAATGGGGTCACTCAGCGACATATCGATTCTCTCACCTTATTTTCAGATTCTTAAGAACGCGCTTCTCATGGCGCGCTTCACGAAATTTACCAACTGGCCTTCTTAACCCCCGGGATTTCACCGCGCCAGGCCAATTCCCGGAAACAGATACGGCAGGTCCCGAACCGGCGCAGGTATCCTCGGGGACGACCGCACAAAATACAACGGTTGTGCTGCCGAGCTGAGAATTTTGCTTTCTTTTGCGCCTTGAGGATCAGAGCTTTTCGAGCCATAAAATTGATAGTCCTTTTTTATATTAAGATTTACGAAACGGCATCCCCAACAGTTTCAGCACTTCCATATTCTGCTCTTTGGTTCCCTGATTGAAAACAAAGGCAATATCCATCCCTTGAGTCCGCGGGAGACGACCGGCATCGATTTCAGGAAAAATCGTTTGCTCGGTGATGCCCAGGTTGAAATTCCCCTGTTTATCGAACGATTTGACGGGGACGCCGTTAAAGTCACGGATACGCGGCAGACAGACATTGAAAAACCGGTCGATGAATTCGTACATCCGATACCGGCGCAATGTGACCATGCATCCGACCGGGAGATTCTTTCGCAGCTTGAAATTGGAAATGGCCTTTTTGGCCCGGCGGATAATGGGTTTCTGGCCGGTGATCGCGGTCAAGTCCTGAACCGCGGCCTCCATGATCTTCATATCATGGATCGCTTCCCCGACACCCATATTGATTACGACCTTGGTCAACCGGGGCACGGCCATATTGTTTTTGATCCCGAATTTGTTTTGCACCTCGGGAACGATATTCTCACGGTATCTCTTTAGTAATCTCGGAACAGCAACCACGTCTAACTCCTTATTCGTAATTTAAATTTCTTCGCCGCTTTTTTTGCTGACGCGCGCCTTGGTCCCATCTTTGAGCAGCGACGCCCCAAAACGGCTCGGTTTATTGGTGCGCTTATCGATCAGCATGACATTGGAGCGATGGATCGGGGACTCCAATTCCACAAACCCCCCGTTGGGATTCTGCTGGGTCTTGCGCTTGGCCTTCTTGACCATATTGATTTTTTCGACGAGGACGTAAGACGCCTGCGGAAAAACCTTCAAGACCTTCCCCGTCTTGCCCTTATCCTTACCCGTAATCACTTTAACGATATCGTTTTTCTTGATCATGATCATCTAAACCACCTCAGGAGCCAGTGAAATGATTTTCATAAATTCCAGATTCCGCAACTCGCGGGCGACAGGGCCGAACACGCGCGTCCCTTTGGGATTTCCGCTGTCATCGATGATCACCAGGGCATTCGTATCAAAACGCAGGGTGGTGCCGTCGGGGCGCTTGATCGGGCAGCGGGTGCGAACGACCACACCCCTGGCCTTTTCGCCCTTCTTGACAGCGGCATCGGGCGCGGATTCCTTGATGTTCACCTTGACCACATCGCCGATCTGGGCCCACAGCCGGCCTTTTTTATTCAAGACGCCAATGAGGGACGCCTTCCTTGCGCCGGTATTATCAGCCACATCCAAAATCGTTTTCATGTAAAGCATGCCATATCCCCTTAAAAACTTTTGATGATCTCGGTAATAACCCAGCGTTTTTCCTTGGACAGCGGCCGTGTCTCCATGATGCGGACAATGTCGCCCGCCTTGGAAGCGTTCTTTTCATCATGGGCCTTGAATTTTGCGGCCTGACGAACCGTCTTCCCGTATTTACCGTGCTGCGCCGTCCATCGAACCTGCACGACACGGGTTTTGTTCATCTTGTCGCTCAAAACTTCACCGGAAAGGAATTTACGACGATTAACTCTTTGTTCCATCTTTTTCTCTTTCATTGAGAATGGTCAAAATTTTGGCAATGTCCCGCCTGATCACCCTAAAGCGCGCCGGCTTTTCGACACGGCCGACCTTGCGCTGAAACTTCAAATCGAAGAGTTCCTTTTTAAGGGATTTCTCCTTATTTTTCAAATCGTCGGAACTCATGCCTCTGATGTCTTTGATCTTCATGTTCCCACCTTAATGACTCTGCCCATCACGGGTGATAAATTTTGTTCTTACCGGCAGCTTGAACGCCACCAACCGGAAAACTGACTTTGCAAGATCTTCGGGAATCCCGCCCAATTCAAAAAGCACTTTGCCGCGGCGAACCTGGGCCACCAAGTGATCCAGATCACCCTTCCCCTTGCCCATGCGAGTTTCCGCGGGTTTTTTGGTAACGGGCTTGCTGGGAAAAATCTTGATCCACAATTTGCCGGAACCGCGCAGTTTGCGGGCCACAACAACGCGCGAGGCTTCCATGTGATTGGCGCGGATCAAACCGTTTTCCAGGGCTTTTAACCCAAACTCTCCAAAGGTCAATTTGTCACCGCGCGTCGCGAGTCCCCGGTTTTTGCCTTTCTGGGCCTTGCGGTATTTAACTCGTTTGGGTAATAATTGCATCTGCGTTGCTCCTAAAGCTCAATTGAAAATTTATTTGGTTGTATTTCTCGGATTCAATTCCCGGGGTTTATTATTACTTCTTTCCGGAATCACTTCACCTTTATATATCCAGGTCTTGATGCCAATTTTTCCATATGTCGTTAAGGCCTCCGCAAATCCGTAATCGATATCGGCCCTTAACGTTTGCAGCGGAACGGAGCCTTGCCGGATGGTTTCACGGCGGGCCATTTCAGCGCCGCCCAAACGCCCCGCAATACTGATCTTGATCCCTTTGGCACCGCTTTGCAACGCCTGCTCAACCGAACGCTTCATCGTGCGCCGGAAAGCGACACGCTTTTCCAGCTGAAAGGCGATGCTCTGCGCGACAAGGGTGGCATCGATGGAAGGATTTTTGATCTCAATAACATCGACAGAAATCTCTTTTTTGGTGATCGTTGAAATATCTCCTTTAAGGCGATCAATATCGGCGCCGCGACGACCAATGATCACGCCCGGCCGTGCTGAGGCGATCCGGATCTTGACCTGGTCAGCCAGTCGCTCGATCACAACATAAGAAACTGCGGCCTGGGCAAATTTGCTCTTGATGAAGGTTCTAATCCTCGAATCCTCGATAACATTCTTTTGATACTCTTTGCGATCGGCGTACCAGAGGCTGCGCCAATTGCGATTGATCCCAATTCTCAAAAGGTACGGACTGACTTTTTGTCCCACAGAAATCCCCTTTATTGGGACTTTCATTCAAATATGAAAGCCCGGTTATTTTGTTTTCAGGTCAAGCTCTATGGTGATATGCGTTGTTCGCTTTAAAATGCTGGTGGCACGGCCAAATGACGCGGCGCGGTATCGCTTGCCCATCGGGCCCTGATCAGCCGTGACTTTCGAAACATACAACTGCGTTTCGTCCAAACCTTTTTGCTTGGCGTTGCTGACCGCGGAATTCAATATCTTTGTGACCATCCCGGTCGAACCCTTATTGAGATGGGCCAGTGTCGCCAGCGACGTCGGCACGTCTTTGCCCCTGATCATGTCAATAACCTGCCTGACCTTCATGGGGGCTAACCTTAAATGTCGTCCCTGCGCTTTTGCAATCATTTTTTCTTCAACCGTATAAAAATATTTCGAGTTTGCAACGTTTCACGCTTCACGTGGCGCGCTTCAC
>CAYHZK010000138.1:0-6378 GCA_964361085.1 uncultured Planctomycetales bacterium | reverse complement strand
ATTGCGGCAAAGAACAGAACTGCTTTGTTTACCTTTACTTTACCTTTGTCATGTTTATGGTAAGCACACCATGAAACAACCTTGTTGAGAAATGCTATAAACACTTGAGCCGCCGCTCCCGCCAGAAAAAGCCAGACGATGCACTTCGCGTTGCTAGCCGCAAGAAGCTTATTTTGGGCGGCCTGATTAACGATGAACAACGCTGGAACACCAAAGCCGAAGCCAACAAGCCACGCTCGCAGTGTCTTGTTGTACTCGCCATAAAGGCTCAGATTGTCTTCTTTTGCTCCCATGACTCTCCTTAGATTGAATGCCTAACAATTAATATACGAATTCGCCATTGCTGGGTAAAGACGAATTCTGGCGTGTTATTTTCGGAAAATTATAGCATTTCGCTCATATTCTTGCCTGTTTCTTACAGAAAATGATTGCCAGAATTCGTGTTTGGTCTGCAATAGCATATATCCGGTATTCGTATATCATGGCTTTTTTAATATCCCCTTGTTTTGAAAAAAATTCCATCATCCCTTGTTCCCCAGTCATCGTCCTTGTCCTTCGGAACACTGCCGACCACACCGGGTCTGATTTGGATACGGCACGGCTGAGATGTTCCAGTCTTCTCGCTCGACCGGTTTTGTCAGGACGGCATCGTCACAGCGAAATCACTTTTTCGGAATCTCGAATCATCTCGTAAAGGTCTTGCATCGTCGAAAGCGGACATAGCTCCGTGCCCCCTGAGTGCCGGAGCTTCAGGCACGTGCCGCAGGCCAGGATTCTGCCGCCCGCGTCCACGAACGCCTGCATCTGCGTCTTGACGGGAAACTTCTCCGTATGCAGCGACTCACACTCGACGCCTCCGGCGAGCAGGAACACCCGAACCGAATCGCCCTGTTTCAACGAAAAAAGGCCCAGACGGGAAGCGTTCCAGACCGTCTCGGCGTCCGAAGAATAAATGACAAGACCCAGCTTCATAATCACTCTCCTTGTGGCCGGCGACCGACCATGCCGTAATGGTAGGGCGGGAGCGTCATAATCGGAATTACCAACTCAAAGCCCGCCTTCTGAACCCAGGCCTGACACTGCTCCGGGCGCGGGCGGATGCTCAAATCCGGGCCGCGCGGCGTCGCGGCGTCATAAACCCAATGAATGACGCCCACCCTGCCGCCGGGCTGCAGCACGCGATACGCCTCCCGCAGCAGACCGACCGGATCCTCCGCGTGCAGTATGTTAAAAAGCATGGCGTAACCGACCGACTCATCCGGCAGCCCTGTGCCGTCGCCGACGAAATCACGCCGGACAGTCCTGATATTCGTGAATTTAAGAGCCTCTGCTCTGGCGGCGGTGGCTTTCAGCATCTCCGGCTCGATGTCGAGCGCGTGGACTGTGCCGTTGGTGAGCCCGGCGGCGGCAATGGTGAACGTCCCATACCCGCAGCCAAACTCAACAACATCCGCCCCGGAGTCGGAAAAATCAAGCTGAACGAGGATGCGTCGGGCGTCGAAAAACCCCGCCCACATCTTCTCGTCCGGCATACCGCTGTCACGAACTTTCATAGGGCGAGACGATACGGCTCGAAACTCAATAGCCGACTGTTCACATTAACTCAATCCCAAAACGTTTTAGCATAAAAGCAAAGCCGACAAAAGAAAGCGCCGTCACAACAACGCACACCACCAGCGACGGCCAGAAGCCCAGTCGAGGCATCAACCACGGGAATACCAAAAACATTGGCAGCGTTGGAATCACATACCAAAAGGTATAAAACGCATGATTGGTTATTTTTTTATCAGGTTGGCGCTCAACATAAAGCCAAATGAGAGTCAACACAGTGACCCATGGCAAGGAAGCGACAACAGCCCCCAGCCTGTCGCTGCGTTTAGCGATTTCAGAAATCATGACAACCAAACCGGCTGTTATGAGATATTTTACAAAAATGTACATCAGGCTCCGCCGGCCTGTTTCCGTTGGCTAACGTTGCGCCTGGGAGGTCGCCTTCCAAGCGCTTGTTCCATAAATTCGCTTTTCACGTCCGGCGTAGCGCCGTTATCAGCTGCCGAGCATTTTGTCGAAATCTGCGACGGAGATGGCCGGATAGGACGAAAAGCTGATCCCGGTCAGGATGTCCAGCCCCAGTGAGGCCTTCATGGCCACCTGCAAACTCGGGAACTCTGTTATCAAAACCAGGTCGTACCCTCCTAAAAGCGCGTACATCGAGAGGACTTTTCCGCCCAGCTCCTTAATGAGCCCGACGGCCTTTTCGGTGCGGTTGGCGCTGATGTCCTTGACCGCCTCCGCTGAATATTTTCCCAGCATCACAAAAGTTTGCATAAACCACTCCTTTCAAACATTGACTGTTTATTGAAATAGCGTCATCTGCTCCTCGGGCAATTCCCGTTCCTCGGGCGAAAAAATCCGGATCGTTCCGTACTCCCCGTCGTAACCCGCCGCGATCTGAACGCGCCCCTCCCGGACACGGCGGATGCCTTCCGCGATCAGCGAGCCGCTTAAATGTTTGATCCGCTCCAGCGGCGCCTCGCGCAAAATGAAGATCTCATTTCCCAATTTACGCAGCATCTCAAAAAATATTTTCTGGACCCCCTGCGCATTGACTCCCATGCCCTTCGCGTCGGCGATGATTTCCGGCAGCGGGATCAAACTGACATAGGGCCGCCAATTCGGCGACTTGCGCCCTTCCGGATGGTCCGCCAGCTCCTCGACCCGCGCCATGACGCCGATGGTGACGGGCTTGCGGCACTTGGGGCACAGCCCTTTGTTTTCGATCGTTTCAGCCGGATGCAGACGGAGCTGACAATCGCGGTGACCGTCGTAATGATACTTCCCCTCTTCAGGAAAGAATTCGATCGTGCCGATGAGCCCTTTGTCGCCGCGGTCGGACAGGGCCCGGTAAATCCCCGGATACGAAAACTCCGTGTCATAAATCGTCGCCTCCCGTCCCAGTTTTGGCGGCGAATGCGCGTCGGAATTGGAAACCAGGACGAACCTGTCGAGCTGACTCAACCGCCAGTTCATCAGGGGATCCGAAGACAACCCCGTCTCGACGGCAAAAATGTGGCTGCTCAAATCGCCGAAGCAATCGTCCATCCGGTCAAACCCGCTCTTGGATCCCATCGCCGAAAACCACGGCGTCCAGATATGCGCCGGGATCAAATAACTCAACGGGTCAGACTCGAGGATAATCTCCAGCAGGTCCCGCGAATCCAGCCCCAGGATGGGCCGGCCGTCGGACGAAATGTTCCCAATGCTCCCCAGCTTCGCCTGGACCCTGGCTGCGGCCGCAAAACTCGGCGCAAAAATCACATTGTGCACCTTGCGGACCTTATCGTCTTTTTTATAAATGTTCGAAATCTCGCAGGAGAGCATAAACCGCACCTGACCCTGGCAGGGTGCGGACACTTCGTTTTGAGTCAGCTCGGCGTATGCAGCCTTGAGTTTAAAAAACCCCGGCTCGGCGGGCTCGAGTTTTTCCTTCAATTCCTTAAGCCAACCCGGATGGACAAAATCACCTGTCCCGACGATCTGGATGCCTTTCAATTGGGCCCACAGGGCCAGGTGTTCGAGATTAAGATTTCGACTGGTAGCGCGGGAATAATGCGAATGCAGATGAACATCGGCGTAGAATTTCATAAGCGGTCTTTCTCAAAAGATAAGCGTTCCGGCCTTGACTAAAAAATACTCGGCGATCGCCAACAGCACAATAGCACAAAACTGCTTGATCCGCAAAAGCCAGAACCCGGACCTAGGCAGCCTCGCCAAAAGACCGCTGAACGTCCCCACAAGGATGAGCGAAGCCCCAACCCCGTAGGAAAAAACAAAAAGCAGGCTGACCCCGTGCAGAATATTTTGTTTTGACGCGACATAAAAAAGCAGCGTCCCTAAGACCGGCGCCGTGCAGGGCCCCACGACCAGCCCCGTTGCCATCCCGAACAGAAAAACCGTCCAAAAGTTTTTAGGCCTGATCTTCGCCTGAATATCGGCGCCGAAAGCCGGGAGCGGGATCACGTCCAGCATGACCAGCGCGAAAAAGATGATGATATTGGCGACGATGAGATAAACGGCGGGATGATTCTGCAGTTGGCCGAAAATCTTGCCCGTCAGGGCCGCGAACACGGCAAAACCGCAATACGTCACCGCCATCCCAAAGACATAAACGAGCGAAATCAAAAACCCCAGTCCCCGGCGTCCATTGGTATTGAGCCCGGCGATAAAACTGGCCGAGATCGGAAGGACAGGATAAACGCAGGGGGTAAAACTCACCAGCACCCCGCTCCAGAAGGCCACAAAATAATCGAAGATATTTCCCGAGAGCTGCATGGTTTTTATTCTGACGTGGGCGGAACAAAATTGCAATATCTAATTCTGAAAAACCATTAGGAAAAACCATTAGGAAAAAATTGAGGGAAAGATAAAGTCAAAAGGGAATTACCGCAAAAAATCTAAAGCGGTTTTTCTTTTTTAAGGTATACTGCTGTTGTCTCGCAGCGTCCGGCCTCTCTTTTAAAACAGCAATCGATTTTAAAATCTTATGCAGCAAGATTTTGATATCCGGGCTGTTCGTTTTTTTGCCGCCACTTTAATCATCCTCTTTTTTCTTCCGTACCGCGCCCAGGCTCAAACAACAGATTCCTTCTCACCCGACGTTCCTTATCAGGAGGCGGTCCCCGCGTTCTTGAATGCCGTAACCCGCGCGGTTGAGGATGTCGAAAACAAGGACGACATCGCCCAATGGGCCGATGAGACAAAACCCCGTCTGCCGGAATTTTTAGACGACCTGATCGGCGTTTCGTCCGATTTTTCGCATCAACCCCTGGGACAATTTGACAGCCATACCCTCGACGCCTTTCTGTCCAAATGGCAAACCGTGATCACGGATTGCCCCGAATGTCATGCCCTGGCGCCTCTGGTCGAACCGCTGGTGACCATGCTCTTTGAGGATATCCCGCGGCTGCGCCGGACCCGGGCCGGGGATGTCCCTTTTCAGAATCTCTCCGAACTCTTTGGTCAACTGCGAAATATGAATCCCTGGGGAATGGGCCCTCTCTTTCAAATCGAGCCTCCGCCATCAGGGGTCGCCGCCCTTAAAGTCGCGGAACTCTCTCGGGAACAAGTCCAGGAAGGCATCAAAGAAATCTTTGTGATCCGGCGGCGGACATTGCAGATCATCAACAATCAGATCGCGTTTGAGGAATGGATTGACGACGACGCGGTGCGGTTCACGTCGTTTTTGTTCCAGGCGCATACCATGATTCATGAAACTTTAACGCAGCTGCAGGAAAACGGAGGGGATCCCGAGGTCATTGCCATGCTGGAAGACCTGGTTGCGCTGATCAACGAAGACCTGCAGTTGAGTTACGAAGCGGGGCTGCTGGATGAGTTCAGTTATTCCCTGTTTTTCAACCCCGGACCCATCCGGAATGAACTGATTCACGTCGTTCACCCTCTGATGAAAGATCCTTATAACAAAATTTATAAAACCGTTCCCTTTTATCCGCGGACGTTCAGCGGCAGTCCGCTGGACGCCTTCTCCCTGACGTCTGCCTCTTCCCCGGCATCAACGCCCTCCTCCAATCTCCGCATCATTCGCCCTGCGCCAGCGCCGGACATCATCCCGGCCCCCCAGGACATATCGACAGCGCTTGACCAGGATTTAGCAGCCTCGGCCGGGACGGCGCACAGAGTTTTTAACCTCTGGACTCTCGGGGTGATCCTGCCTGGGATATTTTATTTCTTGTCGTCGGTGATTAAAGGGGGACTGCTGGGCTGACCGGTTTTGCGTTCGACCCTGGGACGATACAGCAGTTTCCACGGATTCAATTTGAGATCCCAGCTCATCTCTTCTAAATTCCGGCTCGTGACATTGAGGTGCCCCACCAGATCGTCGATCAGCTGCTCATTGACGGCCAGACGCTCATTCACATTCGTCGATATGGAATTGAGATTCCTGGACACGATACGGAAGTTGGCGAAGATATCGTCGATGGCCTCGCGATTGACCGCAAGCCGCTCGTTGATATCCGTCGTGATGCTCTTGATATTGGCGGCAATGGTCTCGCCCTCGGACATGAGTCGTTCGAGACTGGCGGGTTTTTCCCCGTGCAGGACAGCGCCGGGCGGCAGAAATCCCTCCTTGCTGTCGACCATCGTGATCGCGACGAATTTCTCGCCCATAAACCCCATGGTCCGGATATAGGCCTTGGCCCCCTTGGGGACGCGGGCCTCGTCTTTAAGCCAGAGCGTCAATTCCACCTCTGTGATATCCCCCTAAATGATCCTGCCATCCTTGACCCGCCCGACCTCAAATCCGAGGAGGGTGACGGGCGCGTTTTTTGCCAGGCCCTCAACGTCTTTAAACTGAACCTT
>CAYHZK010000137.1:0-6413 GCA_964361085.1 uncultured Planctomycetales bacterium | reverse complement strand
CGGAAAATGTGCTGGTCGTGGATCCGGTGATCCCATCCACAAAGTAGCGGCCGTCAGTTTGGACCAGGCCGCGAATCTTCAACTTAAAACTGTCATCCGCGGATTTGATGCTGAAACCGTCTTTCGCGGATGCCGTGACGATGGGCGCGTCGTCCGCCGGCTTTTTCGCCTCTTCTGTCTTTTTCGCCCCCTCCGCTTCTTTTTTCGTTGCGAGTTGCTGTTTTAAGTCCGCCATTTCCTGCTCCAGCAACTTCAACCGTTCTTCTATGGATTGCGTACCCTGATCATCAGCCCACCCAGCGCTGTGCCATCCCGCCGTTAAAAAAACCAACGCAATCAACATCCTCCCTAAAGCCTTTGCACCTCTCATTGGCTTTAACGTCATGCCGTCTCCTTCCCGGGGTTAAGTTGACAACAGGATAAACGCGGACAAATCGTATTCTCTTTCTTCAGAAAGCGTTGCGATCTTTCACGCCTCCCATAGAATGACTATAATCTAAAAATAAAAACAAATGACGTCAAGGAGAAATCTCATTATTCTCTCCCGGGACATCTTCGGTGATCTCATGGCCTTCCCTGTTATTTCGATGTGACCGCGATGCTGAGGTTGCTGACGCCCAGCTCATTTAAAACGTCCATAACCTCAACGATATCCTGAAAACGAACAAGTTTATCGATGCGAAAGAAAACTCGCGCCTGCGGATTTTGCTTTTGAAACGCGGCGATCCCCTGCTTCAATTCCTTTTTCGTCACCAGCGTTTTGTCCAGATACACCAGGCCGTCGTCGGTGATGGTGATCATCGCCTGTTTAATGTTCGCGACGGGCTGTCCGCTCTTAGCCTGCGGGAGCTTGACCTCGATGTTGGATTGCAGGAGCAGCGGGGTGGCGACCATAAAGATGATGAGGAGAACGAGAATCACGTCGGTAAACGGCGTGATATTGATCTCGGCGATCAACCGTCCTGTCCGCGGCCTTCTGCGCATATTATTTTTTTCCCAACCAATCGCTGATCTCGGAGGCGCACAACTCCATGTCCGTGACGAAAGAATCAATCCTCTTCACGAAAAAATTATAAGCGATGACGGCGGGGACCGCGACAAAAAGGCCGGCGGCCGTACACAACAGCGATTCCGAGATCCCACCGATAACGACATTGATGCCGCCGCTGCCGCTCGCGGCGATGTCGTGGAAGGCCTTCATGATCCCCAGCACCGTCCCGAAGAGGCCGATATACACCGAGGTGCTTCCCAGTGTTCCTTCGACGTCGATCAATTTTTCCAGATGGGTTGTCTCAACGACAATCTGGCGTTCCATGCCGTTGGAGATGACCTTCTCGCCCTGCCCGGATAAACTCAACCCCGCATGAACAACCCGGGAAAAAGGGGCATCGGTTTTTTTGCACAATTCCAGGGCCTCCGCCGTATTTTTTTTCTCGAGGGCCGACAGAACAGCGCGCATAAAATCATCCCTCCGCGCCTTTGCGCTTCTCTTATAATAAAGGACGCGTTCCACGATAATGGCGAAGGACACAATGGAACACAACAGGAGAACCATCATCGTGGGCCCTCCCGTCTTCAACAGGTACCAGACATTCATGTGCGGTCGGCCCTCCTATTTCACCACAATCACAAAACTGTCTTTATAGGTCGCTTTAACTTTACCGAGCGTGTCGTTGGCCTGCTCTTTGGTGGCGAACGGACCGACGTAAACACGGTGCCACACCCCTTTTGGTCCCAAATCAACGGTCGCGATGTAGCCGGGATAGCCGGCGTCGGCCACCTTTTTTAGCGTGGACTCGGCTTTAGATTTGTCATTGTGCGAAACGACCTGAATGGCGTACTTTCCCTGCGGGGAGGCGGTGCCCTGCTGTAAAGAAACCGCCGGGACTGGTTTTGCGGCTTGTTTCGGCGAGGCGGTGAAAGCGGATTCGGAAACAACCACGGGTTTTGACTGATTCAGGGCCGCGTCATCCTCGGAGACAAATTCGTATTCAATCTTGGGATGGTCGGATTTTTGTTCAGGAAAAAGCTCGCCGACCGGCAGGCGGTCCTGCTGTCCCTGAAAATTAAAAATCACCAGAATCACGATAATAACGCCGATGATAACGGCCCAGATTGTCCATTCTTTTTTCATGATCTGCCTCCTTCATGCCAAAAATGATTAAAAACGCGGTTTATTTTACCGTTACTTCCAAACTGTCACAAGGCAAAAAATCATTTAAGCTGCGGGCATTGGGGGAAATGGCCTTCCAGCGCCTGCTCGACGACGTCCTTGACCTCGTCGCTGAAGTCCTGGGTGAGGATCCACTGAAGATAAGGGCGGTCGTTCCTGGCGATCTCCCGGAGCGGTTCCTTGCGGGAGTATTTTCCAAACATCATATACAGCTCCCCGTTCCACCAGCGGAGCTTGCCTTTCGAGTCATGGAACTCCGTTCGTTTGCGATAATCGAATTCCCGCAAGGCCTCCACGTCCTCCTGCCCGCCCCCGTATTTCTTGATCTGGGCGGTTAAAACTTCAAGGGTCGCCTGGCTGTCGGCGAGGGCGGAATGGGCGTCGAGCAATTCTTTATTGCAGTAAAAGGCGTAGGCCGCGGCCAGGTCCCGCCGTTCATGCAGATGATAAATCTTCTGGGCATCGTAAATGACGCGCTTCTCCCATTCGAATTTCATGCCGCAGTCGCTGAATTCCCGCGCCAAAAGCGGCAGGTCGAAACGCTCGACGTTAAACCCCCCGATATCCGCGCCGTTGAGAAAAGCCAATATCCCCGGGGCAACCTCGCGAAACCGGGGACAATTTCTGACGTCTTCATCCGAAATCCCGGTCACTTCAGTGACATCCGCCGGGATCGCAATCCCGGGATAGATCCTTTGCTCATAAGTTTGACGCGTTCCGTCGGGAAGGCACCGGATCATCGCAATCTCAATGATGCGGTCTTTTTCAATCCATGTCCCGGTGGTTTCCAAATCCAAAGTAACCAAAGGTCTCTTGAGTTTCACGGCAATCTCCATTTTCCCACTTCACGATAACAATTTTATAATTTCAATGCGGATACCAGCCAAAGGCCTGGGCCGGTTTTGATTCCAAAACCCCGATCCACGATATCGAGGGGTCCAAGACTAAAATTCCGTAACGATGGTGTTCCATAATAACATATCGTCCCGAAGGAAGCCAACGGATGGCGCCCACCTCAAAATCTCCGGGGCGGTAACGGCCGTCGCGGGTCTCCTCTTTCGGCGGAATCCGGGGAATTTTATAAAGGTATCTTCGCCACCAGCGATTCCTGACATAATACATCTCATCCTTTTTGTTGATCCCCAGCCGTCCCCGCTTCGGCGAGTCCCAGACATAACGCGTTTTATGGGTGCGCCCAAACGACAATTCCCCGTCGGGCTGATAGAGGGCAATCCCCTGCAGGGCCCAGTTGTCCAAAGGCAGGGTCGGCTCATTGAAAGGAAACTGGGTGATGAATTGCGCCTTTCCATCTTTCGGAAAAATGCGATAAAGCTTAACGTGATAGGGGCTGGCGTAGACAGACGTGTCCAGGGTTTCAAACCACGAATAATAAAGGGATTCTCCCGCCTTGTCCCAAAACAACTCGGGGATCTTAAGCCCTAACGTTTTGAGATCCGTTTTTTCTCCGGTTTTGATCTCGCAGGCATACCATTGCTCCTGCGAGGCGTAGGGCGACCAGCGCGCGACACGAAAACAATAGCGTCGGCTGTCCGGCGACCAGGCGACATTGCTGATGACCCCTTTCAACTCCGAACGGTCTTCGGGCTTGATGTTGGTCGAGGCAATGAGTTTGTTCGTGAAATCCTTGCGGTCGTGCTGCACCAGGGCGCCGTCGGTGACGATCAGGATATATCGGCCATCCGGCGAGAAATGATATTCACGGATCAAACTCTCCGACTCGAAGACGGCCCTGTAGCCGGTCCCGTTGGGGCGGATCATGGCCAGCGTATCGTCTTCGATAAAATACACCGTCGTATCGTCCTTCACCCAGGATGTTGTGTCGATCAGATTGGCGGCGAGGTTGAGTTTGTTTTCCGACTTCATATTCACCCCAAAGATATAAACCGTGACGACAAAAAGAGCCGTTTCGCCCGCCAGCAAAAGACAAAACAGATATTTGTTGAATGACGTCTGTCGCAGAACGGCAAAGACCGCGGTCGCATGAAGCAGGAGCCCGTAAATCATCATGCCCAAAATCCAAAAGACATGAAAAAGGATGATGCTTTCGAAATGATCGCTTAAAAAACTGATATCGAACAGATTTTCCATGGCAGCTACTCCGCCCATTCTTTCGCATTGTCCAACCCGGCATCGCCGCCGGGCGGGGTTCCCCACAGATGCGGAGACGAACGATGAGGCGGCGTCCGTGTCCGGGGATGATACGCATGATCTGTTTCGATCGCGACAAACCGGTCCAAAATTTCCCCCTCTTCCAGAAACCGCGAAACGCGGGTATATCCCGGGCCCGACGTGTCCCACCCGCTTCGGGGAGACCGGTCGACCTCCGGCCGCAAAAGAAAAAGATTTGTCCTGGCCCGTGTGGTCGCGACATAAAACAACCGCCGCTCCTCTTCGAGCGCGTCTCCGTTGCTCAACGACTGGTAGGACGGCAAATACCCTTCGGCGACAAAGATCACAAAGACCGTATGCCATTCCAGTCCCTTGGCCGAATGGATTGTGGACAAAACGACGCGCCCCGCATCCGCGGCCTCGATCCCCTGATCCACCAGATTCTTTTCCGGCGGGTCCAGGGCCATGTCGGCGAGGAACTGCTCCAAGGAGCCGTAGCGGCTGGAAATCTTATCGAGCGATTCCAGATCATTGACGCGTTTGTCATGATCGTCATATTGGCGGGCCATGAGCGGCACATAAAAATCCAGAAAACTTCGCAACAGCTCCTGCGGCTTTTGCGTCAGGGGATCCATCTGTTTTAAAAGTTCGAACAATTGCCTGAGCTCCGGCCGTTTTGCGAGAATCGCCTCATTGACCCCGTCGATGTTGCGCTCCGCGATCTCACGGAAGATGTTCTCCGCCGTCCGTTCGCCGATGCCCGGCAGGAGCGTCAGGATGCGCTGCCAGCTGAGTTGACTCCCCGGATTGTGGACGAGCGAGAGCCCGCTCAACACATCCTTGATATGCGCGGCCTCGATGAATTTTTGACCGCCGTATTTGGCAAAGGGGATTCCGTTGCCGGCCAGTTCCACTTCCAGATCGTTGGAATGCCAGCCTGAACGAAACAACACCGCGATCTCTCCTGAGGGGACGCCCTGCGAGCGAAGCTTGAGGATTGTGTTCAGGATATACCGCGACTGGCTGTTCTCGTCGTAAACGTCCACATAAACCGGCAGGCGGTCGCCGTGATTCCGGGTGAAAAGGTTTTTCTCGTATTTCTCCCCCGCACCGCTGATGACCTCATTGGTCAGGTCGAGGATCGGCTGGGTGGACCGGTAATTCTCTTCCAGCGTGATGATGCGCGTCCCGGCAAAGGTCTTCGGGAAGTCGATGATATTTTTGAAATTGGCCCCCCGGAAAGAATAAATGCTCTGCGCGTCGTCCCCCACCGCCATGATATTGTTGTGACGGCACGTCAACAGCCCGGCGATCTGGGCCTGGATTCTGTTGGTGTCCTGGTATTCGTCGATCATGAGATAACGGTACCGTTCGGACAACTGTTCGCAAATGTCGGGATGGGTTTGCAGCAGCGTCCGCAGGTCGACTAAAAGGTCGTCATAATCGAGCAGGGCAAAATTCTTTTTATAACGGACATATTCTTCCTTGACGGCCTGAATGACACCCGTCCATTCGAAAAAATGCGGATATTCCTCGACGACAACATCCCCGACGTCCGCGCATTTGTTCACGCTTTTGGAAATGATCGCCAGGAGCGTGTGCTTGCGGGGAAACCGCTTGTCCAGCTTGTTGCACTGCAGCTGAGTCCGCGCCCGGTGCACGGCATTTTCGGCGTCGTTCTGGTCGAGGATCGTAAAATACCGGGGCAGCCCCAGGGCGGAGGAGTAACGCCTCAGGATGGCATTGGCAAAGGAATGAAAGGTCCCGCCCGCAACGTTTCGGCAGCGGTCATCCAGAAGCGAGGAAGCCCTTTCCAGCATCTCCCGCGAGGCCCGGCGGGTGAACGTCAACAGCAGGATTTCCTCCGGTAAAACCCCCTGCTCCACCAGATAAGCGGTCCGGTACACCAAGACCCGCGTCTTGCCGCTGCCGGCCCCGGCAATGACAAGATGCGGGCCTTCAATCGAGGTCGCGGCCTTGAACTGCTCGGCGTTCAATTCTTTTTTATAATTGATTTTCTTAGTCATCCGCAAAAACCGCTGACCGGTTCCTTATTGGGACTGTTGCAAAATGGCCAGATGCAAGGCATCGACGAGTGAGCGCGGAGGCG